>DAOUIX010000123.1:0-3829 GCA_034423235.1 Chloroflexota bacterium
CCGGCCATCTGCTCGCGAATCATCGCCAGCGTCGCCGGCTGCATCACCACCCGACCCCGCGCCACCGCGGTTCGGTCCGTCTCCGACTTAGCCGACACGTCCACCATCCGCGCGGACCCATCCGCGTCGAAATGCGTAAACGAAGGCTTGGCCAATCCGCTGGTTAAGTCCCTGCGCCCCAGAAGTAACAACCTACCTCTATTCTACCGCGCCATCCCCATTGAGACCCCTCAGACCGCCCGTCATCCCGGCGTCCGCGGTCCTATCTTTCGTAGGGGCGGCGTCTCCGACCCGCCCGTCTTCCGGGCAACCACCATCGTCGGTCTCCGACCGTTCGTGGTGAGCCGGGTCCCGTCTTCGGCGGCCCGTGTCGAACCACACACCGCAACCCTGCAGCACCCAACCTCCGCCAACTCGCCATTCCCGATGAGGCAAGACCATCCTGATCTCCCCGCAGAGTCCCATCGAATCGCGAACACTCACCAGCATCCCCGCGGCTCGCCTGCCATTGGCGGATAGGATGGCTCCGGGAGAGGCCGCAAACCGCCGATGACGTACAGCAACGAAGAGATCACTCGCCGGCTGCAACTGGGCGAGGACAGCGCCTGGGAATTCAAGCAGGTCGACTTCGCTGGCGACCGGCCCAGCAGTCCGAGACGCGACGATCTGGCGGACGAAATCGCGGCCTTCGCCAACGCGGACGGAGGCACGCTGCTCTGCGGCGTCACCGACGACGGTGAAGTGCAGGGCATGACGCGTGATCAACTCGCCGCGCTTGACGCATTCGTGGTCGAGATCAGTTCCGACACCATTCACCCGCCCGTCCGCGTCCGTACCCAGCACCTGCAAAGCCCCGGTGGAGACCGGCTGCTGATCGTCGAGGTTCCGCCGGGCGATTCCCCGCATGAGCGATCCGGTCAGAGGTACATCCGTGTTGGCGGCTCGAAGCGACGCATGACCGGCGACGAATGGTTGCGCTTGGCGCAGCGGCGAGGACAAGCGCGGTTCCGATCATTTGACGAACAGACCGTGCCAGACACCGGTTTCAACACCCTGCACCAGTCCCTCTGGCGTCCTCTGCTGAGTGCGGAAGGCGCCGCCGAGCCCGAGGCGGCCTTGGGCAGGCTGGCGCTCCTGGCCAGCGACGAGGCCGGAATCCCCCGCGCCACGGTCGCCGGTGTGCTGCTGTGCACGCCGGATCCCCGGCAGTGGCTGTCAAACGCCGGCGTTACCGCCACCTGCTACCGCGGAAACGATCGGGCGTCAGGCCAGGTCGATGCGCAGGAGATCAGCGGTCCGCTGAACCAGCAGATCGCGCAGGCCGTTGCCTTTGCCCTGCGCAACATGCAGGTCGCCGCCGTCAAGGATCCGGGGCGCCGTGACCTTCCGCAGTACAGCCACCGGGCCCTCTTTGAGGCCCTCGTCAACGCTCTCGTGCACCGCGACTATTCGATTCGCGGCAGCAAGGTCCGCCTCTCGATGTTCGCCGACCGCCTGGAAATTCAGTCGCCCGGCTCACTCCCCAACAACCTCACCGTCGAAAGCATGGAAACACGCCAGGTCACACGCAACCAAGCGTTGACGTCCGTATTGGCGCGCCTGCCGGTGGGCGGGATTCGCGGGTCGGAGGACCGGCGGTACTTCATGGAACGCCGCGGCGACGGCGTGCCCATTATCCGGCGTGAAACTCGCGAACTCTGCGGGAAGCTGCCCGAATACCAGGTCATAGACGACGCCGAAGTCCGCCTCACCATCCCCGCGGCAGTCCAGGAACACAGCCCCGCCAGCGCCGTCATTACGGTGCGGTCTGACAACCTGCCCCTGTCCGGCGCCGACATCCTCGCGTTATTTCCGAATAAGACCTGGAAGCGTTCGACGACCAACGACGACGGCGAGGCGTCGGTGGAGCTATACACGTCCCACCTCCCAATGACCGTGTTTGCCGCTGCCCCCGCACACGCGGCGGGCCTCGAACGCGAATGGACGCCCAGCCAGGGCGCCCTCACGCTCGAGCTGCGGCCCTTGCCGGACGGCGGCAGCGTCATATTCCCCGAAGCCGTCGGACACCTGCCCGTCCTCAAAGGCCGCCTCAATCCCATTCGCGATACCAGCGATCGAACGTATCTCTACGCTTCCAACATCGCCATCAACCAGGGCCAGCCCCAACCGGTCCACTTCGCCCCTGGCGAAGAACTCCGGCTCACCGACCCCGACGGCCGAGAATCCCTGGTCCGAATCCTCGATGTCGTCGGCCGCTCAGCCCTTCTCGAATACCGCCTCGCGCCCCGAATCTGAATCCGACGACGCGCCCACGGGCCGCGGAGCGACTGCGGCACTTCCAGACCAAGCAAGATCGAGCGGTCGGCAGGCCCCCACGCTCCGAGGCCACGGCGAAGGACGTACGGCTGCCGGCGAGGTGACGATTGACGGGGCGGAAAGTGCGGCGGGCCAGTTGCCGCGCTAACCCTCATGCCGACAACCCCGAGTGGATAGACTAGTCAGGAGTCTAGTTAGACTAGGATCTGGGCCAGCCTACCCCGGAGGACGGCATGAGCAACGTCTGGCAAGTACAGGAAGCCAAGGCCCGCTTCAGCGAACTGCTCGAAACCAGCCTCGCTGAAGGACCGCAGATCGTCACCAGGCGCGGCGTCGAGAAGGCGGTACTCGTCCCCATCGAGCATTGGCGCCGGCTGGAGCAGATGACTCGCCCCTCCCTCAAGGAACTGCTGCTCGCTCCCGAGCCGCGCACTGAAGAGCTGACACCGCCGCGCCGACCGTCCCGACGACGCTCCGCGCCGCATTTCGACTAGCGCGTGTACCTCCTCGATACCAACGTCGTCTCCGAACTCCTCCGTCCCTCGCCGCATCCGGCCATTCTCGACTGGATGCAGCGTGTGCCGGCCGATCAGCTTTACCTCTCCGCCGTCACCATCGGCGAAATCCAGGCCGGTATCGAAATCACTCGCCAGCAGGACCCCGCCAAAGCGAAGCAACTCGAATCGTGGCTCGACCGTGTGCTCGTGACCCACGAAGTGCTGGCTGTGGACGCCCCTGCATTTCGAATCTGGGCCAAACTCGTGCACCGCCAGTCGGACACCCTCATGCAGGACGCCCTCATCGCCGCCGTCGCCACCGTCCACCACCTCACCGTCGTCACCCGCAACACCCGAGACTTCCAG
Source organism: Chloroflexota bacterium (assembly GCA_034423235.1). Classification (GTDB taxonomy): domain Bacteria; phylum Chloroflexota; class UBA11872; order UBA11872; family UBA11872; genus UBA11872. Next base: position 3,180 of record DAOUIX010000123.1, read on the forward strand.
CACCTCCGCGTCCCAACCCTCAACCCCTTCCAGCCGCACGCCCCCTAAGCCGTCCCCGCAGTGCATTGCGCCCTTGCCGTCCGTGGTGCGTCGGCCCTGAGCTTGCTGCGGGGGACTCGCCACAAGCGTGGCCTATTGCTAGCTGGATGACGAATCACTGTGCCGGGACGCGGCTCGCCCGCCGGCAAACCCAAGAATCGCGCCCACCGACGCCTTCACCATCCAGTCGGCAACGGTCAGAAGACTGTCTTGCGCCGGGGTGAAGCTATCGGCCGGAACGTCGGCAAGCCCGGCCATGATTCCGATGCCAATGATCACGAGGCCGAACAGGCCGATGAACACCCAACTTGCCGGCACGTCCCGACGGCTCAAGCGAACGCCCTGATTTCAGGCGCGGTCGCTGCGGGTGTCACTGGACCCGCGCCCCCACGGTGGCGGAGGCACAAAACCAAGCATGCCGGCCAGCGCTACGGTGAAGAGGAGCACCCCAAACACCACCAGCCCCAGCCCTACGACCTCATTCAAAGACGTTTCCATGCTCGCCATCCGCGCAGCCCGGCTAAGACGAGTCTAGCCGAACGGTAGGCGCTGCCATCCGTTTACCACCCCTGCTGCGGCCAGTCCTGTAGAGGTGCCCCAGATGGGCGCCC
>DAOUIX010000124.1:0-4530 GCA_034423235.1 Chloroflexota bacterium
AACCATATTACGAATCGTATTCTACTCTGCGGTCCGTGCAATAAGCTCAAATCGAACCAGTACACACTCAGCGGACTCCGCCGACAGAACAAGAAGCTTGGGTATCTCGCCTAGCTTCGAGTCGTCAAGTCAAGCGTATAATCCCGAAGACGTCGCGCGACCTAGGGAATACGTAAGCCCGACTAAGCCCGGCCACTCACGGCAGCCCCGCGCGAAGACAGGTGGATTCGCGATTCGTTCGGAACTGCGACTATGGCTCACGGTGTCGTAATCGCCGCAATCTCGCGTTGCGAAATGTCAGCCCAATCCAGCGAACTTACGCGGTCCAGTCCACGTTCGGCAAGGTGTTGGCGGCCTGACTGGTCTGCCAGGAGCGCCAAGATTTCGCCGGCAAATGCCGACGTGTCACCGACTGGAACGGCGCGAAATGCACTACCCCAGACCTCCTTGAGTTCAGGCAGATCAAAGGCAATCACCGGCATGCCGAGCGCCATCGCTTCGCCGATAACGATCGCCCAGTTTTCTTTATATGACGGGTGGAGAAAGAGTCTTGCCGTGCGGAGCGTAGTGAATGCTCTGGTCGAATCGAGGATCAGGCCCGCAAAATAAATGTGATCTTCGAGCCCCAGGGCGCGCACGCGGGCCTGAGCAGCCTGCATGTCAATGCCGCCACCGATGACTGCCAGTCTGGCCCATGGCAGCTCCGCCACGACGAGTTTCCAGGCATCGATAAGCGTGAAGATTCCCTTCTCAGCCGAGACTCGCGTCATCGTGGCCGCGTCGAAGCGCCGCTCCTGCGTCGTGCGAGCAATAGCGTCGAGAGCGGCCAAGTCCACGCCACAGGGGACTGTGAAGATGCGTCCTTTCGGAAACCCCAAGGCGCAAAGCTGTCGCGTTGTCGCGGGGGAAACGGCGAGCAAGCGGTTGGCACCCAGGGCTGCCAAAAGGAGCGACAGCCGCTCGGAGACGAGGAATGGCAGGGACTGGTACCAACGATGGCCCGCGCGTCGCCAGAATCGCCACGGGGGGATGGCATGCGCGACAACCGCCCAGCGCGCGCGCTTGCGGTACCAGAGCTTGAGCATCAATCCAGGCAACGTGTCGTAGAGCTGCTCGTTGGCGCTGACGATCACGTCCGGCTGAAGTCGTAGGAGCGACCGCGGCAGTCGAACGCACACGGTGATCGCGCGCAGCATGAACGACCAACGGCTCTCCCCGCCCTGCCAGGCGACGGTGTGCGTCTGCACGGGTAGACCGCGCCTTCGAAATAAATCTGCGCTCGCCGCGCTGCCCATCAGATGCACGTCATGACCGGCCCGCGCCCAATGCTTGGCAACTTCAATGATCCGGATATCACCGCCGGCGACACCCCCGGCCGTTTGCCCTGCAATGCCGTTTACGATCAGGAGGATTCGTATGGTACGGGCCTCAGCGTTGCGCTAGTCTTGTAAACCTAGCAGAATCGCGACGCACGCCACCAGAGATTGGGCAAAGCGTATCTGAAATAACTCCAAATCTACGATTATAGTTTTCGGAACCTTGTGCCCATTGATCTGCTTCAGAAATGCACAATCTAATCGCCTGGTAATTTGACGGTTAAATGGGGAATGTAACTGAGTTTAAGATATGCACGTCGGTTATGCAATCGATAGTCCACTCCCGACAATCTGCTATGTGTTCTCCCCGTACCAAAGTCGTATCATGCTCGGCTCGCCTGGATCAGTGGGAATGCTTGCGTTTCGATCCGCGAGGCACCAGCGCTAGACGAGGAAACGCTCGTGCGGCACGATGACCGGACAGATGCCGTCGCGAAGCGAGTGAAGCTCACTGGCCATGGCCTCGTCTGACCACGCGAGGATCGACGCACACAATTCTAAGTTTGCCGTGCTGACCCGTGACGCGGGCTCGCGAGCGGCGTGCGCGCACTCGGCGCCGACTCGGCGCCCTTGAGCGAACGCTGCATGTTTCGCTGGTTCTTGTGAAGAGGCGCTTGCTGTCGTCCCCGAACGTACCCTCGGCCCAATCTGAGAACATCGTCGGCCTTGACCGTGGGCAGAGTGCCTGCCGAGGACCGATAGACCGCCAATGACCAGTGAGCCAGTTGTCACGCTTGGCATTCACGACGGAAATGTGGCTGCGGCCGCTCTCGTCGTTGACGGTGAGCTCCGCGCTGCATGCGCGGAGGAGCGGCTGACGCGGGAAAAGAATCAGGCCGGCATTCCCACGCGGGCGATCGAAACGGTACTGGCGATGGAGAGCCTCACGATCGACGACGTTGACCTGATCGCTCCAAGTACCCGGGACGCAATCATCCCCATGATTGATGACGTCCCGACGTCGCCGACGACCCAGCGCTTCTTTGACGTGTATGGGGCCGGCGACGGCGTGCTCGGGTGGATCGAGCGGCGCTGGCCTGCAACCCGGGCTCTCACCCTGACGTCGGACGTGGCTCGCCGGCTCGGGCGGCCTCTGCTCCAGCGAACGCGAGCCGCCGCCATCAGCGCAGCAACCGGGGCCGGTGTGCAACGGATGGTGTCGTACGACCACCATTCGGCGCACATCATGGGGCTGGCACCGTTAGCCGGCCCGGAGCGGCGGCTTGTTTTCACCCTGGATGGCGAGGGCGATGGCTTGAGCGGATCGGTGGCTTGGTACCGCGCGGGCCAAGCGCCCAAGCGGCTGGGTACCGTGTCTCGCAATGCGTCGCTTGGCCACATCTATGCAGCTGTGACCGGCCACTTGCGCATGACCTCGCACCAGGACGAGTTCAAGGTCATGGGTATGGCGCCGTATGCCCACGCCAGTGCCCGCGACGCCTGTTACGAACGTCTGCGCTCGTTGCTCTGGGTAGCGCAGGACGGGTCAGGAGCGCCAGCAATCAAGTCGTCACGAGGTACTCGACTGGCGCCGCGGTTCATCGCCGACTATCTGCGCGAGTTCAGATTTGACGCGCAGAGCGGGGCCGTGCAGCGATTCTGCGAAGAGCTCATCCTTGAGTGGATATCCGCCTGGGTGCGGCATCTTGGCCTTGAGCGCGAGGGCGTGGACATAGGGCTTGGCGGCGGAGTCTTTATGAACGTCAAGGCCAACATGCGGATCGCGCAACAAGAATGGGCCCGCTCGGTCACTCCCATTCCCAGCTGCGGCGACGAGTCATGCGCGATCGGGGCGGCGTACCTGGGCTACCTGGACACCTGCGCGGCTCGCGACCGTGAGCCGACTATTCACCGTACGGCGAATCTGTATCTTGGCCCCGGTTGGGGTGAGGCCGACGTCAAGCGGACGGTTGACCGAGCCGTCCGCGAGCACGGGTTGCATGCCGAGTGTCCTGGAGACCTCGCTGACCGCACGGCGGAGCTACTGGCCGAAGGCCGTGTCGTCGCCCGCTTCCACGGACGCATGGAGTGGGGCGCGCGCGCTCTGGGCAACCGCTCCATTCTGGCCGATCCATCGCGACACGACAGCGTGCGCGAGATCAACAAGCGGATCAAGAGCCGGGATTTCTGGATGCCCTTCGCCGCGACGATTCTGGCCGAGTCTGCAGCGGAGTACCTGCAGGCCCCGCCTGCCCATACGTCGCCCCACATGATGCTGGCCTTTGACACCGTCCCCGAGCGCTGGCATGAGATCGCGGCGGGGACGCATCCCTATGACCGGACCTGTCGGGCCCAGATCTTGGAACGCGAGACCAACCCCGCCTACTACCGACTGATTGAGCGGTTTCGCGACCGGACCGGAATCGGCGCCGTGCTCAATACGAGCTTCAATCTGCATGGCGAGCCGATCGTGAACTCACCGGACGAGGCGCTGCGCACCCTCCTGGAGAGCGACCTCGCCTTCCTGACCTTGGGGGACTATCTGATCAGCAAGCCAGACAGCAGCTAGGATCCAGGGCACTGTAATGACGAGCATGGATTCCCTGGCGGGCCCGCCATCAACACGCCCGAATGACTCCAGGCACCCTGGTCGTGCAACGTGTCGCGGGAAGCGATAATTTCGCCGCTTGCTCGAACTCTATCAGTTTCTCAGTCGTCTTATGGCCGACCGTCAGTTCGTCTCTCTCCATCAACCAGCTGTCAAACTTCCGGCGTATGTGTCGCCGCTGAGTGACCCGCATGTCCCGCGCTACGGAGACACTCAGCGATACTTTCGAAGTGCTATAACGTCGATCGAGAAGTACCCAGGAATGGGGATGCGAGTGGCCTTTCTCAAGGCAATCCCGATCCGACTGGACGCGACAGAACGGGTAAGTCGATTTCGAAATATACGATGCATCCTTCTGAGAATGAAATCCAGAGGAGAAAAGCGTATCTGATATTGAAAAGAACGAATGATAGTCAATGGATTCGTGCTGTGAGCGGACAGAATGAGGTTGTTGAACTCATCCGGGATTATACGCTTGACTTGACGACTCGAAGCTAGGCGAGATACCCAAGCTTCTTGTTCTGTCGGCGGAGTCCGCTGAGTGTGTACTGGTTCGATTTGAGCTTATTGCACGGACCGCAGAGTAGAATACGATTCGTAATATGG
>DAOUIX010000125.1:0-16625 GCA_034423235.1 Chloroflexota bacterium
GATGCAGATCCTCACGGTTGACGAGATTCTGGCGGGGCAGCGGTTCGAGACACCGACCGTGGCAGGTCGTCACCTACCGCAAGCGGTGCTCCCAGGGTTGCCGAACGCGTGAGTGTAGCAGCCGTAAGTCACAAGTGACTCATTCCGACGGCGGAACCCGTGTCCGTCGCGCAGCGGTTCACCAGGTCCAGGTAGGCCGCGTGCGCCCGGTCCACGCGCGCTTGCTTGGCTGGGTCGCGCGCCAGGCCGAAGCTGTATTCGGCGTTGTCGGCCAGCAACAGCGGCCGAATACCAGACGAGCGCTGCACCGTAGGCACACGTCGGCGTATGCCATTGCGCGTGCTCCGGTCGGCCGGGTCGGCCGTGTCCGTGGGCTGCGGGTTCAGCAGCCGGCCGGCGGTGTCCAGTTCGACGATGTAACGCACCGACCGCTCGCTGTACAGCGGCGGCAGGTCCAGCCGTCGGGCGTACTCGCAGAGCTGTGGCAGCATTCAGGCAGCCTCGCGCAGCGGACGTGGCGGCACGTGCAACACGCCGCCCTCCAAACGCGCGGCGAAGAAGCGCGGCGTCCCGCGCCCCGAGCCGTCGTCCGCGTAGTCCAGGTCCAGCAGCATCGGCCCCAGGTCCTCGGTGCGGTCGATAGGCCGCTCGCCGCCGTCCGACGGAGCGAAGTCCGCGGCGAACTCGCGGCAGCCGAGATAAGGCCGGGCAAAGCAGCGGCCCTTGGCCACGCGCCGGCGGAACTGGTCGCGGAACTTGGCCGGCTCGTCGCCCACACCGGGCTTGACGTCTATCTGTGCGTGGATGACGTAGGCCACGTCGCGCAGCGCCAGGGTGTGACGCTGGGTGCGGTCGGCAGTTGCGAAATAGCCGCCGCCCCGGCGCGCCCAACTGCGGGCGGTGCGCTCGCTGGCCCGGCTGCCGACTTCGTTGCGCAGGATTGAGTGGTAGCGAATCTGCTTGAGCACTTCGATGCACTCGACCCGCCAAGCGAACTGGGGCTTCCAGAAAATCGCCTCAAGTACGCCGCGCGCCGCCGACGGTGTCATCACCGGGTAGCTGACCCGCTCGACTTTCATCTCTGGCCGAGTGAAGCAGGCCCAGCCGCCCCAAACGCGGACGGACAGGGCTGGATGGTGCGAATCCACACATAGTCCTCTCTGGCTACGGTCCCCGTCAGGATAGAACGATGTTGTCTTGTGAAAAAAGTAGAGAAGAAGACAAGTCAAGGAATACCTTTCTTGTCCTTCGCATCTTCTCTTTGCCTCAGGCGATGAGGATCTCGTGTTCCCTGTTCGGCGCGACCAGCCCACGAACTGGGTCGTATGGATCCCACCTGGGGATGGCTCGCTCGGACACTGGGGGCAGAAAGCCCTGCGCGCGGTATCCCTGCGCCTCGAACGGGTAGAGAGTGACCAGGTAGGGCTGAAGCAGTCGGCGCAGCTCGCGAGGGTTGTTATGGCCCTGCCTGAGTTCGTACAGCCAGCCGATTACACGGTCCTGTTCCGCCTCCGTGCCGTAGGAAGTGATGGCCACCACCTCGCCGCCCCGGTCAATCATCCGGAATTCCCGAGCGATGGCGGGGAAGTCAAACTCTTTGCGTAGCTTCTGGATACCGGCGCGGTCAAGGGTCACGCTGTCGAATAGACGCCGGAAATAAGCGTCAGCTGTACGGCCTGGATCGTCCCGATCGAATTCGTCTCGATTGAAGTGGGTCAAGGTCAGATCGGTCGCGGTCGCATAGGACCCTCGCGGCACCCGTCTCTCCTCCGGCTGAAACACGACTACGCGCCCGGTCGTCTGCCGACCTTCACGGTTGCAGCGGCCGGCGGCCTGGATGATCGAGTCCAGCGGCCCCAGCGCCCGCAGCGCCAAAGGAAAGTCCAGATCGACGCCAGCCTCCACGACCTGTGTCGCCACAAGCCGGCAGGGTCGTCCGCAGGCCAGTCGAGCCTTGATTTCCTCGATCACGTTCAGGCGATGCGCACCGCAGAGGCGCGTGGACAGGTGCAGGGCGTCCGCGTCATCTCCCAGCGCGTCCAACAGGTCCATGGCGTCCCGCCGGGTGTTGACGATGGCGAGCGCCTGCTGCTGTGTGCGCATTTCGTCAGCCACCCGATCCCACGTCCAGCGCTCATCCAAACGCCAGTCGTAAGTCACCCGGCGCAGGGCCTTGAAGTGCCGCTGCGATTCGCACACGATTTCGCGAGGCTGGAGTTTGCGGAACGCCGGGATGCTCTCGAAGGCCGGTTGGGTGGCGGTGGACAGCACCACCGAAGCGCAGCCAACCGTCGTCAGCGAGCGCAGCGCGTCCAGGATCGGTTCCAGCAGGTGAGTGGGCAGCGCCTGCGCCTCGTCCAGGATCAGCACGTTGCCTGCCAGCCGGTGGACCTTGCGGCAGCGTGAGGGCGTGTTGGCGAACAGACTCTCGAACAGCTGCACAGCCGTGGTCACGATGACCGGCGCGTCCCAGTTCTCCGCCGCCAGCCGCGCGCGTTCGGCCTGGGGATCGAACTCGTTAGGGTCGCGTCCGTGAGCGCCGCTGTGGTGTTCCAACACTGCGTGGCCGAGCGGCTCGAACGCTTGCCGGTAGGCCGCAGCTGTCTGCTCAGTAATGCTGATGAATGGCGTCGCCACGATGACGCGCCGCAGACCGTGCTCCTGCGCATGGCGCAGGGCAAAGGCCATAACCGACAGCGTCTTGCCCGCGCCCGTCGGCGCTGTGAGCCGATAGAAGCCGCGCGGTCCGTCAGCAGCTTTCAGACAAGCGGCGTAGATCTCGCGCCGGACCGCATTGACTGGCGAATCGTCGGCCTGGGCGGCCAGGTCACCATACTTGGTCTCGAATCGTTCCCAGAGCGCGGAAATATCAATTTCGGACCTACGGCGTTCGGATCGCTCTGGCTCGAAGTGCGCTTCGGTGTCCAGGTGGTCAGCGTCGACCAGGGCCGAAAACAGCAGGCGCAGCAGGAACTCGTAGGCGAGCGTCGACGCGACGGCCTCAGCCGGAAGGTTGATGTTGGTCGTCGGCTCAAGCGTCGGGATAGCCTGCCGGGCGCTTCGGCGCGCCGAGTCCTCACGCTCAGGATGCGCCCGGTCAGGATCGTCCAGCCAGTTCGCGAAATCCCGCAACGCGCACAGGCCGCCGTGATGCCCTTGGATAGCAAGAGCCGCGCCCTGTAGGTATTGCAGCGCCAGGCGAGACCCAGTGCGCTTGTGGTCCGGACCGCCCGTCTTTCTTCCGGCGTGGAGGTAGCGCTGGAAGTCGGAACTGAACTTGCCGATGTCGTGCCACAGTCCAAGCCAGTAGCCGTGCTCGCGCGCGCCAAAGACCCCGGCGAATTCGGCGGACTGCTTGGCTACAGCCTGAAGATGCTCGGTCAGGTCATGCCACTCGCCAGCGTCGTTAGCGGAGTGTGCGTAGACGCCTGAGGCGGGGTGCGATTTGTGGAACGACCACTGCGACATTGGCGTTCCACCTCCGCGCATTCGGCGCTAGTCAGACCGCAACGCTTGATCCTAACCACCACTACCCTCGGTCCCAACGGACTGGGGTGACAGAAACATAGCTAGAGAAAGAAGAACAAGGGCAAGATTTCAATCCTCACCCGGCCCGCAAGCCGAATGCGCCACCCGACCCAATTCTACGCCCGCTGACCGGCGATTCCACCAAGCGGACCGAACGTTACTGCGGTTACCTGGCGTGCCTTGCACGACCTGCGCGCGGAGAAAGTCCGCGAAGGCCAAGGAGCCGGAGTCTAGCCGATGGGGGATCGGGGCCAGCCGCAACCCAAGGCGCGTGCTGAAGATCTGGAGCTACAGCGCCACGCAGAATCTCAGGGCGAAAGCCCTCAATTTCGTCTAGCCTGGTGGGGACGTTGGAGCACACAGGTTGGAGACGCTGCACAGACGGCGGCACGGCAGCGGACGTGCGTCGATGGCTCAATACATGGACAAGCCTTGCACACAATAATATTGTTGCGTATATGATTCCCCAGTTGGACGCCGATGGACTCCTTCCGGCCGGCGTGCATTGGGCCGGCTGGGACGAGTTGCAGAACAGATTCGGGAATACTCCTTGGAGGCAGCACCTCATGGCAGGTTTCGAAGCTGCGCTGGAGAACTTGAAGGGCGCGGGATGCCGGACCGTCTATCTCGATGGGAGCTTTGTGACGAGCAAGACGAGGCCCAACGACTACGACGCCTGCTGGGACGAGGCTGGTGTCGATCCGGCAGCCCTCGATCCCGTGCTCCTGACCTTCGATCCAGGGCGAGCCACCCAGAAGGCCAAATACAGGGGAGAGCTGTTCCCAGCCTCGGTCATCGCTGACGCAGACGGCCTGTCGTTTCTGGAGTTCTTCCAGACCGACCAGGAGACCGGGCGAGCCAAGGGGATCGTCGCCATCGACCTGGGAGGCCTCGCATGATCAAGAACGAACGGCAGTACCGGATCACCAAAAATCTGGCGGAGCGGTTCTTGCAGACCCTCGCCAGCTTGAGGCAGCGCTCCGGGGAAACCAAAGGGGTGCATCCCCTCATCGCCAAAGCGCGGGAGGACGCGGTGAGAAGCCAGCTGGCAGACCTTGAGGAGCAATTGCGCGAGTATGAATCCCTCAAGGCTGGCAACTTCGAGATCGAGGACCTGAACGTGGTCGCCGAGTTGCCGGCCACTCTGATTAAGGCTCGCATCTCGCAAGGCTTGAGCCAGAGAGACTTGGCGGAGCGGCTCAGCCTGAAGGAACAGCAGATCCAGCGGTACGAGGCGACCGACTACGCGTCCGCAAGCCTGACGCGGATCAAACAGGTCGTGAGCGCCTTGGGTGTGGAGGCGAACACTTCGGCTCCAACCATGGGACCCCGCTGATCACGGTTCCAGGAAGCCTCAGCGGCGGTGCAATCGACAATGGCGGTTAGGCGGCACAACCCCGAATCTATTCGCGAGGAAGGCGTCAACGTCCTTCTTGCGGAGTCCCTGCGCGGCTACGGCCTATCAGCCAGAGCGGAGCGTCGCAGCCGGAGGGGCGCGCCCGACATCAGCGTCCAGTTGCGAACCGGCGATCCGGTGATTCTTGAATGCAAGTGGGACGGCGCTCGCCATCTCCTTGAAGATCAACTCGACGCTCGCTTCAACGACTTTCCCGAAGCTCTGGGAGCGTTTGGCGTCCTCTATCCCGACCATCTTCGGCACGTGGAAAACACCAAGGCCGGCCTTGCGGATGCGGAGCTCCAGTGGTGGCTCCACGGTGCCCGAGGTGCCCCGCATGAGCCGAGGACAGTCAGACGCGGGTCGGTGGCCGAACTGGCCGACTAGCTACGCGTCTTACCGCTGGAACTGGAGGGCGTCGACCACGTGGCCGCCGCTGCCGGCGTGGTCGGTCATGCGCTCGAACAGGCCGCCGGTCACGTCGCTCGGCACCAGCGCATATCCCGCCGCATCGCCGACATCATCGCCCGGACCGACCAGGAAAAAGACCGCGCCGCCGCCCTGCGCATCGGCTGCCTCGTCCTCTTCAACGCCCTCGCCTTTCAGGATCGCCTCGCCACCACGAATGACCACGTGCCCACCGTCAGGGAGACCCTCCACCAGGGCATTTCCGGCCTTCGCGACGCCTGGCACTACGTCTGTGAACAGATCGACTACGTGCCCGTCTTCGAACTCGCCATCGACATCCTCGATGTGCTACTGGACGGCCCGGACGACACTCAGCTGCCAGTCATCCAACCCCTGCTCGACGCCGTCCAGCGCACCCGCAGGGTCGAAGGTCACGACCTCTCCGGCCGCCTCTTCCACACCCTGCTCACCGACGCCAAGTTCACCGGCGCCTACTACACCTCCGTTCCCGCCGCCACCTTGCTCACGCGGCTCGTCTTTCACGACTGGCCACAGGTGGACTGGCGCGACCACGAGTTCCCCGCCTCGCTCACTGTGGCCGACCTCGCCTGCGGCACCGGCACCCTCCTCATGGCCGTCGCCACCGAAGCCGAACGCCGTCACCGTGAGGCCGGGGGTAGCCGCTCCGCCGATCTCCACAAGGCCATGGTCGAGGAGGCCTTGCACGGCTACGACGTCCAACTCTCCGCCGTCCACTTCGCCGCCACCAGCCTCGCCATGCTCAATCCCGAGATTCAATTCGACCGCATGAACCTGTACGTCATGTCCCTGGGGGGGAAGGTTCCGAGATATCGCTCGGCTCCCTGGATTTCCTGCAATCGGACGCGGTAGCCGTCCAGCACGCGCTGTCTCCCGCCGATATGGGCATCGCCACGCTGGACCGCGCCAGGGTCTCCGGTCGCGGTCCTCGTGGCGCGGCGGAAGGGCAGGACGTCACCCTGCCGAACCTTGACCTCGCCATCATGAACCCGCCGTTCACCCGCTCCGTGGGCGGCAACCTGCTGTTTGGCAGCCTGCCCGCGCGTGACCGACGCAGACTTCAGCACGAACTCTCGCGCCGTCTCATGTCCAGGCAGGCATCGGCCACCGCTGGCCTCGGCGCGGCCTTCGTTGCCGCGGCCTCACCCAAGCTGCGGCCCGGCGAGGGCCGCCTGGCCCTGGTGCTCCCCGCCACCGTCTGCACCGGACCTTCCTGGCGGCAGACCCGCGACCTGATCCAGCGCGACTTTGCCCTGGACATGGTCATCACCTCCCACGACCCGCTGCGCTGGAACTTCTCCGACAGCACCGACCTCTCCGAGGCCCTGCTTATCGCGACCCGTCGTCCCGAGAACGGCGCGATCGCCGACCACCGCACCACCTTCGTCAACCTCTGGCGTAACCCGGAGGGCGTGCTGGACGCCCACCGGCTGGCCCGCGCCGTTACCGCGACGACGCCGGCCAAGCTTGAGGATACGGGCACGGCCCTGCTGGAGGTTGACGGACAGCACGTCGGTGAGGTTGTCTCCCTCCCGGAATCGAAGCTCGTCGGCACCCAGTGGACCGGCATCCAGTTCGCTCGCGCCGACCTGTTGCGCAGCGCGCTCAGGCTCCTCGACGATGGCGAAGTCTGGGTTCCAGGCGAGGCTCACGCTGCCCGCGTTCCGCTCTGCCGGGTCGATGAACTCAGTCAGGTCGGGCCCGACCGACGGGACGTGTGGGACGGCTTTGAACTCACAGCCGCCGCAACCGCCTATCCCATCGTGATGAACCACGACACCGAGCAACGAAAACGCCTGACGGCCCCACCGGACAAATACCTGGCGCCACTAGTCGAACCCCGACCGGGCCGTCGTCTCAAACCCCTCAATCAGTTGTGGAGCACTGCAGGCCGGCTGCTCGTATCCGAGAGATTGCGCCTCAACACAGCCCGAATTGTTGCCATGCGCTCGGAGACGCATGTGCTCGCAAACGTCTGGTGGCCCATCCGCGTCGACGACGCGTCGATCGAAAAAGCCCTCGCCTTCTGGCTCAACTCCAGCCTGGGCCTCTTGACCATCGTCGCCCAGCGCACCAGCACTGAAGGCGGCTGGGTCGCCCTCAAGAAAGCCGACCTGCAACAACTGCCCGTCCTCGACACCCGCCGTCTCAAACCCACTCAGCGGCAGAGCCTCGCCCACCACTTCGACCAAATGACCGACGCCGAATTCCAACGTCTCCCCGCCATGTCCCACTGTCTCGCTCGCCGCGCCATAGACGAAGGGCTGTCCAAAGTCTTGGCGCTACCGGATCTGAGCACGCTTCGCGGCCTCCTGGCTTCAGAGCCCGTCGTCTCGAACCAACGTCTATGAAGCGACCGCCTGGGTCCATTCGTCTTGTCGCCGACAGAGCATTGGTAATGACGCGGTGCCTACGTCTGTCCGCTCCAAGACGACTACACGAAGAAGCCTGTGACACTCACAGGACCAGACGCAATTCAAAGACGGAACTGTCTACCGTCAACTCAGGTCCACCAGAGATTCCGTTGCAAGGAAGGTGACTCGGAATGCTATTGGTGCATTGGCGATATGTGGGAGTTGCAGTCGGCGTTGCGCTGGGTCTGCTCCTGGTGGCGTTTCTCACGTTTCCAGACCGCAACGCAATGGTGGCCAAGGGTCCGATGAACACGGGCCACGAGGGATTGGGCTGCCAGGAATGCCACTCAGCCGTGGCGGGCACCGCCGCGCAGCAACTGAGCTCCAATGTCTACCATTGGCTGGGCCTACGAGAGTCCTCCATCGGCTTCGGCTCCGAGGACGTGGGGAACACGGCCTGTCTGGACTGCCACGAGCGCCCTGAAGACCGGCACCCCGTCGCACGCTTCGTGGAACCGCGCTTCTCCGATGTGCGGAAGGACCTTGCGGCCCAGATGTGCATCACCTGCCACACCGAGCACCAGGGGGTGCGTGTCACCCAACCCACCATCGGCTTCTGCATCCACTGCCACCAGGACACCGCGCTGGAGGACGACCCCATCAACCCCACTCACGCGGAGTTGGTGCGCAGGGAGTCGTGGAACACCTGCCTCCAGTGCCACGACTTCCACGGCAACCACGTCTGGACCACACCCCTCCGCCTTGAAGAAGGAGTCGCGGAGGCGCTCATCTGGGACTATTTCCTGGGAGGGCCATCGCCCTACGGCGACGACAAGCACGTCGAGCCGTCCTCAAGCAGGCAAGGCGGCGACCCGTGAAGTTCGTCGTCGTGATCGTAGCGTTAGCCGTTGTGTTGGTAGTGCTCATCGTCGCGAATGCGCCCCCGCCGGACGACGCACTCGCCGGCGGCGGCCCGCCCCTGCCCATCGAAACCGTTTTCGCAGTCCTGGAAGCCGAGAACGACGTGGTGCGCCAGGTGTGGGCCAGGGACATCGTGGGCTCGGGCCAAGCGCAGGGCATTCGATTTGACGAGGACTGGCATGACGAGGGGCTGGACGCCGGGCCGCTTCCCGCGCTCTTCCTACGGGAGACTGCCGAGGGCCTTCGGCGTAGTTCCGTTCCCCTGTATCTCTTCCTCGGCTCGGACTTCCCGATCAATGACGCCAACAAGTTCACCGGCTTGCAGACAGAGCACTTTCAAGTCATCAGGCGCACCGGCGAGCCGCAGTTCTTCTTGGACCCGGATATCGGCTTTCAGACCGCCATGTTCTCGGACATCGCCTCGGCGGCGGCGTGCGTGGTCTGCCACAACAGCGACCCGAACTCGCCCAAGACCGACTGGCAGGTGGGCGACGTCATGGGTGCGACCACCTGGTCATATCCGGAGGACGAAATCAGCATGAGTGAGGCGCTGACCCTGGTGCAGGCCCTGCGCCGGAGCGTCCGTGAAGCCTATGTGCACTATCTGGAGAAGGTCGCCACCTTCGCCGACCCTCCGCCGGTGGGAGAACGGTGGCCCGCCGACGGCTATTTCCTTCCATCGGCCGATGTCTTCATGGCAGAGGTGGAGGAAAGGGCGTCGGCTCAGACCCTTCGCCTGCTGCTGGAGGCGCAAGACGTGGTGGCGGCGCGATGACGACGGGGCCAATCCGTGGGTGAATCCCTAATGGAAGCTGCCGGCAGCAACGCGAGCCGGAGAAGGCCCGTCCGTGCTGGCCGTCCCTTCGCGTTGCCGGTAGCGGCGTGGCGCTGGCGGGTGATGGGCGTCCTCGGCGTGCTCCTCTACGCGGCCCAGGATGTCGCTGGGCTGCGGTGGGAGTGGATCGCCCAGGCCCAAGACCTGGACGGGTACAAGTACTTAACCGGCGCCGGGCTGCTTTCCTACGTGGGATGGCAGTGGTGGCTCTTCTACTCACGGTTCAAGCGACGGAATCTACGGAGGCTGCTCTCATGGCACCAGCGAACCGGCGCACTCGTGCCGCTGATGTTCTACGTGCACAGCGTGGAGATAGGCTACGGCTACCTAGCGGCGCTCAGCTGGGTGTTTCTGGGCAATATGCTTGTTGGTGCGGCAAGTCCCCTGGGCATTAGGATCAACAACCGCTACTACACCGTCTCATGGGGAGTTGCCCACGTGTCGCTGGCCGCCGTCACGATTGTCTTGGGTCTCTTTCACGCCTACATCGCCGTGTACTATAAGTAGAGATAGCGATGCCTATTCTCCCGCCTGCTCGCCGATTGTTTTCCATCATGACCCAATTTCTCGGCCAACGCCGTACGCTGAGGGAGCGGTAATCGTCCAGCTGTGTGGTAATGGACTCCCGGCGCTGGTTCGGTTGTACCTCGGTGGCTCTACCTGACACGTAGATCCCAACAGCCGGTCTTCTCTCATCAGCACGCCCTATAGGTGGTGCTGAGCCTGGGCGACCTATAGGGGGCATGGAGAGCGGCGCGCTGGGCCGTGGCCATGGTAAGACCGCGACTGACTTGCCGGAGTTGGCAAGTCAGTTGTAAGCGGCCTACAACTCCGACCAGGGCATGGCAACGAGGCAACGCCACTCCGGCAGTCTGCTGGGGCGGCCTCCTGTCGTTCACGCTGACAAGGAAGGATTTTGCCATTCCCGTTGTCAGCGCCGGATGGGGGCCGCCGGACCGCCACGTCCCCGGTGGCCTTCCGCCCCACGGGCAGAGCAAGGGGGCCCTGCGGCATTGCCACAGGCCCCCTTCTATAGTCTTGCCGATTCGTATATCCCGGCCTAGTCGGTGAACTCCACGTTGCCGGTGGTTTCGGTCCGGTTCGCCACACCCGAGCTCCACGCCAGGGTGAGACCCAGTTCCTGGGAGTCCCTGATTTCCACGGTGACCGTGATGGACGTTTCCTCGCCGTCCAGGGCGGCGTAGGTGACCGGATCGCTGCTGATCTCGCCGTTGCGGAGCACCGAAAGCAGCAGCGTCACCGAGCCGCTCGGCTTGCAGTCGAGGCTCACCTCGAACTCCACCGTCGTGTCGCTGCGGCTGGCCGTGGGGTTGTTGATCAGGACCGTGGGCCTGCTGTCGCCGCAGTCGGCCAGCACGGCCTCGTCCGTCTCCTCCACCACCGGCGTGGGGGCGTCGTCGTTGTCCGACACCGCCACCGTCCGCGCCCACCTGAGCACGGCCTTCCAGCGCTACGGCCTGCCCGACCGGCTGCTGGTCGACAACGGCAGTCCCTGGGGCAATCACCCGGCCCATCCCTACACCCCGCTGACGGTCTGGCTGCGGCGCCTGGGGATCGCCGTCAGCCACAGCCGCCCGTACCACCCCCAGACCCTGGGCAAGGACGCGCGGTTCCACACGGCTTCATCGCTCGCAACGTCGCGCCGGGCTCAACGCTCTACACCGACGAACACCGGGGTTACCAGGGCCTCAAACGCATCGGCTACGGGCACCTGACCGTCCGGCATTCCATTGGCGAGTACGTCCGCGAGGAAGCGCACACGAACGGCGTGGCGAGCTTCTGGGCACTGTTGAAGCGCGGCTACGTGGGCACGTTCCATCACTTCACCTGGAAGCACCTACACCGCTACCTGAACGAATTCACCGCCCGCTACAACTTCGGGCAGAAGTCCGGATCGGCCCGGGTGGACGCGGTGCTGGCCGCATCGTCCAACTGCCGGCTCACGTACGCCGGACTCATCGCAGCATGACGTTCGACGCCGTTCTCACCGAAGCGGTGACGCGCGTGGCACCGGACCTGATGGTCCTGTGGTTGGGCCAAGTCCACGAAGGGGATTGCGTCGAACTGATGGACCGTATGCCCGCACAGTTCATCGACCTCATCGTCATGTCGCCGCCCTACAACCTCAAGAACAGCACAGGGAACGGGCTAAAGGATGGGGGCGGCGGCAAGTGGCCGCGTGCGGCCCTTCTGGACGGCTACCGAAGCCACAGTGACGACAGCCGCGCGACGCCTATATCGAGTGGCAACGCGACTGTCTGGCCGCCATGCTTCGCGTCCTGCGCGACGACGGGGCGATCTTCTACAACCACAAGCGGCGCGTTCAAGCAGGGCTGAATCAGGACCCCATCGACATCGTGGACGGCTTCCCCGTCCGCCAGATCATCATTTGGCAGCGGTCCGGCGGCATCAACTTCAATCCCGGGTACTTCGTGCCCACCTACGAGGTGATCTATCTCATCGCCAAAGACGACTTCAGGCTGGCGCCCAAGGCGAACGCGCTGGGGGATGTCTGGCACATCTCACAAGAGCGAAACAACAAGCACCCCGCCCCGTTCCCCGTCGAACTGGCGCAACGGTGCATCGAATCCAACACGGCGCGAATCGTGATGGACCCGTTCATCGGTTCCGGGAGCATGGCGATTGCGGCGGCTAGCGCACGGCGCGACTGGATCGGCATCGAAATTGACCACGGCTACTGCCAGCACGCGCGAGAGCGCATCGCCGTTGAGACGCGCCATATCCGGTGACGTTCCCCGACAAGCCGCCCACGACCCGGACTGAACTCTTCGACCGCATCCACGCCGTCATCGCGCATGGCTGGCACACGATGCCCGACGGGCCGCCCTACGGCGGCTCTGGCGGCCCGGGGCGCTTCCTGGAAGATCTGCTGGGCCTCACCACGGGCAGTCTCGACATCCCCGACGCGATGGGCTGGGAGCTTCAGTGGTACACGCGCAAGACCGGACTCGTGACGCTGTTCCACAAGGAACCGGACGGCCCGTCCGCCATCATGCGGCACATGGTGCGAGCGCACGGCAAGCGCGACGCCAAGGGCCGCTTGAGCTTCCGGCACACCATCCAGGGCCGCTCCTCGCGCTTCCAGGTCTACGACGACGCGGGGCAGCTCGTCGTGCGCCCACGGCGAGGCAATGGGCCGGTGCCCTACTGGTATCACGAGTCGCTGCTATCGGCGGCTGGCGCGAAGCTCAACCGGCTCATCATGGCGGAGGGTGAGCGCAAGGGCCGCGACATCCGCATCGTGCGGGCGGACGCCTACCAGACGTTCCACCTGACCGACTTCGTCTACGAGATCCTCATGGGCCGCATCGCGGTTGACTTCGACGCGCGAGAGGCTCGGCCAGGGAGCGACGGTCTACGCAATCACGGGACGAAGTTCAGGATTCCGCCCGACGGAATCTGCCGCCTCTACATGCGCAAGTGGCGCGTTTAGTGGCGTCAAGTATATAAGCCCCGTTATGACCCAGTAACATCCGTTATGACCCAGTTCTCACCCTGCCTCTCGGCGGTGATACTGCCATTGTCCACGCTTGTGCGCGATTGGAAAACAGTCCCGGAAATCCAGCCGAATTCCACGTTCGTGCCGATGAGTGTGATCGTGCCGGGTGATCGGCCAAATACCCACGCCTCGCCCATTACCAAGCCAGAGCCGTCAGACAGGTGGGCCGCCAAGAACCGCACAGTGTTCGGCGGCCTTATCGACTCTGCATCGGGATCAATGCAGAAACCGTCTCGCGGCAGAACTAGGCCCACTTGGCACTTCGCAATCCTCCCCTCTTCAAACATGGATAACCTGGTTAAGAGGCTGGCTCTGTTGAATTCGGTTATCGAGACTGGCTCCTGTACGGGAGTAGGCCTAGTGGTGGCCACGGGTTCGCCCGCGGCGTTCATCACGTAGATGTCAAAGTCCCCGTCGCGGGCGGACATGAACGCGATGCGCTGGCCGTCGGGCGACCAGGCGGCCAGCGCATCGGGAGCGTCGTGATCGGTGAGGCGCGTGACCCCGGAGCCGTCGGCGTTCATCACGTAGATGTCAAAGTCCCCGTCGCGGTCGGATTCGAACGCGATGCGCTGGCCGTCGGGCGACCAGGCGGGCACCCCATCGGCAGCGTCGTTGTCGGTGAGGCGTGTGGCTGGCGCGGGCGCGTCGGTCGGCACCGGCGAGGGCGTGGCTGGTGTAGGCGTAGGTTCTGGCGTGAGTGTAGCAGTAGGCTCCGGCGAGGGCGTGTCGGTCGCCACCGGCGCAGGTGTTGGCATGGGAGTCGGCGTAGCGGTAGGCTCTGTTCTACGGACAGCCCCGCCGGTCACTCTTCCGTTCTCAATGCGGCAACCTGCCGGATCTATGCAGGTGTAGACGGCGTCGTAAGTCCAGCCGTAGCCTCCATTGTCCATCAGAATTACAAATCCGCCGGAACCGGATTGCGCCTGGGCTCCTCCCCCAAATCTTCGCCAATCTGAAAACTCAGCGGGAGAGTTTGGGAGCGTCTCCCCCGCCTTGAACACATTGTCTGGGGTGGCCGCAGGCGTGGCTGGTGCAGGCGTGGGTTCTGGCGTGAGTGTAGCGGTAGGCTCCGGCGAGGGCGTGGGTGTAGCGGTCGCCACCGGCGAGGGCGTGGCGGTAGACTGACTTGGAGTTGGGTCCGGCATGGCACAGATGGGAACGTCGCCATTGGGACAGGTGCAGGACGAATAGTCGGCTTCTCCCATGAATATGCCTTTTCCGGCACGGAAGCTACCGCCGAAGCACTCCACCGGCCCGCTGGCGCACCTCACTCCCTCCGAACACGCCGGAAATCCGCTGGGGTCGGCAGGTGCAGGCGTTGAATTGCGGACGTTGGCAGAGGAAGGATCCGGTGTTGCGGTAGTAGTCGCTGTAGGTGCTGGTGTGTCAGCAGGGGTGGACTCCTCATCGCTACACGCGCCAAGAGACATAATGACAACCGCTGCCAACAAGCATATCAGACGTTTACACATAATTGCTCACTCCTAAACCTTCAATCTGAATCTCAAGCGAAAGCTTCTTGTGTGACGCTTCTTGAAGCGAAACCAAGTGATGTCTTCCCACGGCGGTCCCGACACCCCCGTCAGCGAGACGCCTCAGCACCCTGTGCTCGATGAACACGAGGAACTGACCCTGGCCTGTCGGGCAATCAGCTTCTAGGGTGCGATTATCGTTAGCCACTATCACCATGCGGGCGGTGCCGGGTCTGTATAGGCCAGCGTGTAGCCCGCGTCCTCGAGCGCAGCCAGCGAGATGGCACCCGCATGTGGCGAGAAATCCACTATGATGCGGTCGGAGTAGCCGTCCTTCACTTCGACATAACCGACGTCATCGCGCCAGTGACTACCATCGATCGGCACTCCAGGCAGGTCAGGGTCCCCGCCTGCCGCTCGGAACGCCTGTATCGCGAGAGGACCGATGAAGTATGCCCCGTCCTCGGATACCAGCCCCGTCTCCGGACCCCACAGGACCAGTCCGAGAATATGCCCGATCTCATGTACTACAAGGTGCAAATAGGCAACATCCGGAGCGGCAGTGAGTATCCCGCCACCGGGGTCGAGGGCGACTTGTGTGCCCGGACTCCGGAAACATGTCTCGGCGAACCCCCCTGCGCTTCTAAGGAGATCGTCGACCTCTGCGAGGATCAGCAGGTCGTCCGCTATGGCCTTGACCTTGTCATTGAAGGCACTTCCAGCCGGACACTCAGCCCTCCGGTCGGGCCACTCCGTGCCGTCGAGCACGCGAGACCACCAGTCCGCGCCAGTCATCAAGGCTTCCGCAAAGGACAGCGGGGCTGGACGATCCATGACAATGTCGATGCCGAATGTTCCGACGGCTGGTCGTACCACAACCTCCGCGACCGCTGGGGCTCCCCCATCGGACGGGAACAACTCCACCGACGTAGTCCCAATGCTGCGGGGTGTCAGTTCGAGCCAGCCGTCGACGACGGAGGCGACCGCAACGGACCGGTCGGAGACGGTCAGTTCCGATGGCCAATGAAGGTCCTCCGGTAACGCGATTGCCACGCCGTTGCTATCCTCCCGAATTAGCGCACTCGGCAACAGTCGACCGTCGAGTTCGCACTCGTATGCGGATAGGCGTAGCTCAATCGCCTTTGCCACCTGCTTCTTGGGAACACATACGCTGGGGTCTACTTCAATACCCGGTCTCTCTAGATTTGGCAAATCGAATAACCCAGGCGGGATGGGGCCGGTCAGGTCGTTGTTACGGAGTCCCAGCCGACGCAAGTGGGCAAGGTTGCCCAACTCCGGCGGAATTGGACCCGAGAGATTGTTCGAACCCAACGCCAATACAGTCAACCTTGTGAGGTTGCCCAGCTCGGCCGGGATGGGGCCGGTCAGGTTGTTGCCAAAGAGACGCAGGTCTTGCAGGTGGGCAAGGTCGCCCAACTCAGGCGGGATGTGGCCGGTCAGGTTGTTGTAATAGAGAGTCAGGCTTTGCAGGTGAGCAAGGTTGCCCAACTCAGGCGGGATGTGGCCGGTCAGGGAGTTGCTATCGAGACTCAGATCTTGCAGGTAGGTGAGGTTGCCGAGCTCCGGCGGGATCGAACCCCGTAGATTGTTCCCCCCGAGGAAGAGACTATGTACCCGCCCCCTCACGTCGGTGGAAACGCCTTTCCAGTCTGAATCGGTGTAAACGCCATTCCAGTCTGAAAGCGGTGCGTCGCTGAGCCAGTTCGTGTTGTTATCCCAGTTCGGCCCATCGGTCGCGTGGTAGAGCCGAACCAGGACTTCTCGATCCGAGGTTGGCGGCGACAGCACGACCGGGCGGCTGGGCTGGAGGGGAGACATCGGCAACTCCGCCGCCTCGTCCACCAGCACTGGCGCCTTGGCCGCGTCGGGGATGATCACGTTGCTCAGCCGCTTCACCTTGTCGGGCACGTTTTGCAGGTTCACCCGGCCCACGGTGGTCCCCGGCGCCGGGACGTTCCAGATCCGGGATTATACGCTTGACTTGACGACTCGAAGCTAGGCGAGATACCCAAGCTTCTTGTTCTGTCGGCGGAGTCCGCTGAGTGTGTACTGGTTCGATTTGAGCTTATTGCACGGACCGCAGAGTAGAATACGATTCGTAATATGG
>DAOUIX010000126.1:0-4361 GCA_034423235.1 Chloroflexota bacterium
CCTCCGGTTCCCCCACGCCCACCGCCGAGCCGACCCCGCTCCCCGACGTCGACATTGAAGCCATAACAGCCGACGAGACCGCAAAGTCGCTCGTCATTCCGGCGACCGAAGTTGATCCCGGGCTCGAGACAGTCGACGAATCGTCGGACCCCACCGATTTTCTGTCGGAAGAACTCATGGCCCAGTCCGGCCTGCTCAGCTTCTACGTCAGTGGCAGCAGCCGACAGCCCTCCGACGGAACCGGAGCCAGCCGTCCCGTGCAGCTTGTCCAGCGCCTGTTTGTCCATGCCAACGCCCAGGGCGCGTCCAGGATGTTCGAGGAGCTTGTCGATAGCGCCGCGCCCACCTACGCCATTGCCGCCCTTGGTTTCTTCCGGCAGTTCTATCCTGATCTTGAGCCCGGCACACGTACGTCCGACCAGTTCACGCTGGCTGACGAAAATCGCCTCATCGAGGTTCGAATCGACCCTAAAATGGCCCCCGAGGAACGCGAACTTGGCCCCGGCGACCCGCACGTCTACTACTTGATCCTGCGCCAGGGTCGGGTGTCCGCCATATTTGAACTCGTCTACTTCAGCGCCCAGGACCCGGGCGTTGTCACGGTGCTGGGCGAGCGCCTGATCAACCGGATTCCGAGTGAACTTGCCGAATCGCAGCCCTAGCGTGCTGGACACGCGCACGCTGCCCGACGAGTTCGGCTACTACGGTCCGTTTGGCGGCCGCTACGTGCCCGAAACGCTCGTGGCTGCCCTCGACGAACTCGAAGCCTCGTTCCAGCGCCACCATCGCGACCCCGCGTTCGTGGACGAGCTCGACAACCTCCTGCACCTCTACGCTGGACGCCCCACCCCCACCTACCACGCCGCCAGGCTCAGCCAACAGCTCGGCGGCGCCCAGCTCTACCTCAAGCGCGAGGACCTGGCCCACACCGGCGCCCACAAGATCAACAATGCCCTCGGTCAGGGCCTGCTCGCCCGCGTCAGCGGCAAGCGACGCGTCATCGCCGAAACCGGCGCCGGCCAGCACGGCGTCGCCTCGGCCACTGTCTGCGCCATGCTCGGCCTCGACTGCGTCGTCTACATGGGCGAGGAAGACGTCCACCGCCAGGCGCTCAACGTCGCCCGCATGCGCACCCTCGGCGCCGAAGTCATCTCCGTCACCTCCGGTACCCGCACCCTCAAGGACGCCATCAACGAGGCCCTCCGCGACTGGGTCACCAACGTCGAAACCACCTTCTACCTCTTCGGCTCGGCCACGGGCCCACATCCCTATCCCAAGATCGTCCGCGAGTTCCAGCGCGTCATCGGCCGCGAAGCCCGCACCCAGATCCAGGAACTCGCCGGCGGCCTGCCCAACACCGTGATCGCCTGCGTCAACGGCGGCAGCAACGCCATAGGGATTTTCTCCGCGTTTATCAACGACCCCGACGTCGCGCTGATCGGAGTCGAAGCCGGCGGCCGCGGCGGCGATCAGGGAAACCATGCGGCCACCGTGGAGAGCGGGACTCCCGGAATCCTTCACGGGGCCCGCAGCCTT
This sequence comes from Chloroflexota bacterium, assembly GCA_034423235.1. Lineage (GTDB taxonomy): Bacteria > Chloroflexota > UBA11872 > UBA11872 > UBA11872 > UBA11872. The sequence goes on from DAOUIX010000126.1 coordinate 1,537, forward strand.
CTCCTTCAGGACGAGGGTGGGCAGATTATTGGTACGCACAGCATCGCGGCGGGTCTCGATTATCCGGGCGTGGGACCGGAACTCGCCTACCTTCACCACGTCGGTAGGGCGAAGTTCGTCACGTTTGGTGACGCTGACGCGATGGAGGCCCTTCAATTGCTGGCCCGAACGGAGGGCATAATTCCTGCCCTTGAGAGCGCGCACGCCGTGGCCGGCGCGATCCGGATGGCTTCCGAAGCACGCACTGATCACATCATCCTGGTCAATCTCTCGGGACGCGGCGACAAAGACATGGAGACCATCGCCGCCGAGCTCCGTGCCCGCGAATGAACCGCATCGACTCGTCCTTCATTTCGGCGCGAGCCGATTCGCGCCTCGTCCTGGCCCCCTACGTCACCGTTGGATATCCAACGCGCGAGTCCGCAGTCGAATTGGCGCTTGCCTACGTCGAAGCCGGTGCCGACATGCTCGAAATCGGCATGCCCTTCAGCGATCCAATCGCCGACGGTCCCACGGTGCAATTGGCCTCGCAAATCGCGCTGGACGGAGGCGTGTGGCTTGAGGACGCCTTTAACATGATCGAGCGGATTCGGTCTCAGACCGACATACCGTTGGTCCCGATGGGTTACGCAAACCCGTTCATGCAGTTCGGCTTTGGCTCGCTCGCGCGCGAGCTTGCGGCAGCCGGAGCCGACGGATTGATTGTTCCGGACGTCCTGCCGGAGCACGCCAAAGACATTGAGGCCGCCAATGCCGAGCATGGCCTTTACCTCATCCGCTTCGCTGCCCCCACCACGCCTGCCGACCGGCTGACCACCATTGGCGCGGGCGCCCGCGGCTTCATCTACTGCGTCAGCGTCACCGGCGTCACCGGCAGCCGCGCGCGGCTCGCCGACAACCTGCCCGCCTATCTGGCCCGCGTGGGACAGGCCACCAGCATCCCCCGAGTCGTCGGCTTCGGGATATCCAGACCCGAACACGTCAGGTCGCTGCACGGTCGCGCCGAAGGCGCCATCGTCGCCAGCGCCCTCATCGACATCGTTCAGGCCAGCCCGCCCGGCCAGGGCGTGGAAGCGGCGGCGGCGCACGTCCGCGCGCTCGCGGCCGCCGCATGACCCGCGTCGTCCTCATCACGCTCGGCCTTTCCCTGGCCGCCTACGCCCTGATCGTCCTCCGAACCGCCTGGCTCATCGTCCACCCCAACCGCACCTGGCGCCCCACCGACTGGGATCCCCTGCCCCTCAATCCGGCGCGTGTCCACTTCAAATCGGCCGATGGCACGCGCCTCGCCGGCTGGGTCAAGCCCCACGACAACCCCATCGCCACCGTCATCCTCGTCCACGGACTCGGCGTCAATCACACCGTGTTGGCCAACCGCGCCTACCGCCTCTGGCAGCGCCGCTTCTCCGTCATGCTCCTCGACTTCCGCGCCTGCGGCGAATCCGAAGGCTCAACCAGCACCTGCGGCGTCCGCGAAGTCGAAGACCTCTCGGCCGCCGTCGACCTCTGCCTGCACCAGCCAGAATTCGGCAACGCCCCCATCGTCGCCCTCGCCGACTCGCTCGGCGGAACGGTCGCCCTCGCCGCCGCCGCGCAGCGCTCCGAGATTAAGGCCGTGTTTACTGATTGCGCGCCCGTCTCGCTGCGCTCCGCGATCGACAAGGGCTTCGGGGCCTACACGGGTCTGCCCGTCCTCCCGTTCAGACGAGCCGTCGTGTGGGCTGCGGAACGCATAACCGGCGAGAGTGTGGAAGACTTTTCCGTCGAAGATTCAATTGCCCGCATCGCCCCCCGCGCCGTTTGCCTCGCCCACGGCCACCAGGACCCTCTCGTCGATGTGGCCGACGCCCACTTGATGCATGACCGCGCCGGTGAACCCAGGGAACTCTGGCTCGAGCCCGAGGTCGGACACGTCCTCGCCGCCCAGATCCACCCTGACACCTACGCCGACCGCGTGGCCGACTTCTTCAACCGGGCCGTCGCTTCTGACACCGACGCTTCACGACACGGCCAACAGCATCGTGTCGCTGAATCCCCCATTCCGCCAGGAACTCCGGCCCCGGAATCCAACGGAACCGACGCGACGGTCTCGGCCCAAACGGCCCCAGGACCCTAGGCGCCCTCGTCCCAGCGCGAGGTCCGCTGGTCCGTCTCGAATTCAGGCGTGCTGTAGGCCTCCGCCTCCAGCAATTCCTTCAGCTTATCCAGCGAAACCGTCATCACCAGGTCGGCGTCCCGCTTGGCCTTGCCGCCAATACCGAAAAAGCTGCGGCCCTCGTTATCCAGCTTCAGCACCCAGTCCACCTCGGTGCCGGTCAGCGAGTGCTTCACCTGCACGCTCGCCCGGTGCGGCTGAAACTCCGCATAGCGAGTCGGCAGGCGATATGTAAACACCCGGTGCTCGGCGTCGAACTCCAGGAGCTCAATCTCCGCCTGCGCCGCCCCGCGCACCGCAACTTTGGTTCCAACCCCGAGCGGCCCGTCCCCAACCTTGCGAACTTCGCTCACGCCGGGAAACCACCGCACAAGCTCCGAGCCGTCGGTCCACGCCCGCCATGCCGTGTCCGGGTCCGTATGGATGAACTGTTCGACCTTCTGGCCGATCACGATCCGCTGCGACTCCATGCTGGCTCCTCACAGGCCGCCGTCCTTGCGCCCCGCCCTATGGTACGTGCCGCAAGCGGCCTCGGCGCGCTCAACCGGCGGTAAACTCGTGGCGGAGGGGTGCCCGAGTGGTTTAAGGGGCTCGTCTCGAAAACGAGTAGGCGTGATGAGCGCCACGTGGGTTCGAATCCCACCCTCTCCGCCCAACCGCAGGCCAGCAC
>DAOUIX010000127.1:0-19826 GCA_034423235.1 Chloroflexota bacterium
CTGCCGCTGGCGGACCGCAGCGCCCGCATCATCTCCACCGAGGTCGTCCGCTACGCACTCCCGCGCGCAATCCTTCGCCGGCGCGAGGCGGCGGCCCAGGCCTAGGCGCTGCCCAGCCGCTGCACGTAGGCCACGGCGGACTCGCCCAACCGGTTCAGCGCGTACCCGCCTTCCAGCACGTGCAGCTGCGCCCTGCCCGGTCTGGCAACCCGCTCGCCCAAACGACCGAGTTCCTCACTGCGCGGTCCGAGGATCGCGATCGGGTCCTCTCGATGCGTGTCAAAACCCAGCGGCACCACCCCAGCTAGCATCAGCCCGGGCCTCCAGGATCCTCGCGTGGTCGTTCGGCGCCCCACCGAAGATGCGAACCGTGCGCGCGTACGCCATACTCTGCGCCACGGCGTCCAGGGAAAGGCATCCGCCCATGACACGAGCCGCGGTGATCGGGCTTGGCCGTATCGCAAGCACCTGGGACGAAGAGCGCAGCAAGTACGACGGCTGGCACCTCCCGCATGCCCACATCGGCTGCATGGCCGCCGTCCCGGAACTCGAGATCGTGGGTCTCTCGGATACCTGGGCCGAGCAGCGCGAAGCGGCGCGCGCCAAGTGGGGAATCGACGCCCTTTTCGAGGACTATCGCGAGATGCTGGCCAAGACCCGGCCGCAAATCGTCAGCGTCTGCACGTCAATGAAGCCACGCACCGACATCATGCTGGAGATCGCCAACGGCGACTACGGCGTCCAGGCCATCTGGGCCGAAAAGCCGCTGACCTATTCGCTGGCCCAGGCCGACGAAGTGATCGCCGCCTGTCGCGGGGCCGGCATTCATCTGGCCGTCAACTGCACCCACCGCTGGCGCGACAGCTTCACGCAGACTCGCGAGATGATCGACGACGGGTTGATCGGCGATGTCCTGCACGTGCAGGGCAGCCTGAACTGCAACCTCTCCCATAACGGCAGCCACTTGATTACACGCCTCACGATGTTCACCGGTGCGCCGGTGGCGTGGGTCGCCGGCGAGGCCGAAAGCGACGAGGCCGTGGCCGGCGACAACGATTTCGCCGGCAATGGCTACTTCGTCTGCCAGAACGGCGTGCGCGGCATGTTTCGCGGCATGCACACCGGTGGTATGGAACTCTCCTACGACATCACCGGCACCGAGGGCATGATTCGCCTGATGGACGACAGCCGCAGCCCCGAGCTGTGGCGGATCGAGGAGGGCCTGCCCGGCCAGCGCGGATCGACGCCCGCCTGCCACTTCTTCCGGCCCAGCCACACGCCCCGGGCGGCCGGCGTGAACGTGCTGTACGACCTCATGAACTGCATCGAGACCGGCCAGGACTCCCGCTGTACCGGCGAAGACGCCCGCGAAGCTCTCGAAATCGCTATCGCCGTCCGCGAATCGCATCGACAGGGCGGTGGCCGCGTCGACCTTCCGCTTGAGGACCGAAGCCTCGGCATCGTCTCCCGCGAAGTCCTGGTATCCGAACTACCCCGCGCCATTCTCCGGCGGCGCGAAGCCGAAGCCCGGACTGGAGCGGCGTCCTGATGGCCAGGCTGAAAGCGGCCGTGATCGGTCTCGGACGCATCGCCAGCACAATTGACGAAGAACTCGACGACTTCGACGGCGTCGAGTTCCCCTACGGCCACATCCCCTGTTACATGTCCATGCCCGAGATCGAAGTCGTCGGCATGTCCGACACCTGGGTCGAGCAGCGCGAAGCGGCCGGCGCCAAGTGGGGGTTCGAGGCGCTCTACGCCGACTATCGCCAGATGCTCGAGGAGACCCGCCCGGACATTGTCAGCGTGTGCACCTCCGCCAAGCCGCGGGCCGACATCCTGTTGGAGATCGCCAACGGCGGCTACGGCGTCCGCGCCATTTGGGCGGAAAAACCCATCACGCTCTCCCTCGCCGAGGCGGATGCCGCCATCGACGCCTGCAAGCGAGCCAACATTGCGTTGGCCATCAACTGCACCCGCTGCTGGCGGGATGACTACCTGCAGGTGAAAGCCCTGATCGACGAAGGCGCCATTGGCGATGTAGTGTCCGTGGATTCCCGATCCAGGTGCAGCCTCTCCCACAACGGCAGCCACCTGATCACCACGCTCACCATGTACGTGCCCGAGCGCGCCGTCTCTGTCGTCGGCGAGGCGGCACTGGACGAAGCCAACCCCGATAACGACTTCTCGGGCGCCGGCCTCATCAGGTTCCCGGGCAATGTTCGCGGCTACGTGCGGGCCTACGACAACGGGCCCAACGAGAGTTCCCACGACATCGTCGGCACCGACGGCATGATCCGCATCATGAACGATGCCCGCAGCATCCAGATCTGGACGGCTCACGAGGCCCTGCAGGGTCACCAGCAACTTCGAGAGCGCGGCACCTTCATCCGCCGTCACTTCCCCCCGCCCGTGCGACGCCACAGCGGCGGAGTCAATGTGGTCTACGACCTCATCCAATGCATCGAGTCCGGCGACGACCCGCGCTGCAGCGGCGAAGACGCGCGCGAGGCGCTCGAAATCGCCATCGCCATCCGTGAATCCGAACGGCGCGGCAATCAGCCGGTTGACCTGCCCCTGCCGGATCGCAGCGCGCAGATCATCTCCGGCGAAGTCGTCCGCAGCGAACTCCCCCGCGCCATCCTGCGTCAACGCGAGGAAGCCGAACAGGGCTGACCGCTAAGCCCAGTCCGGTCTCCACCGTTGGTTGATCAGCCGGACAGCCCGGCCGGCGACCCGCGTGGCTACCCGTGGATCGGGAAGGCGCGTTCGAGGCCGTGCGTGGCTGCGATCCGGAGAATGACCTGATGGAGTTCCCCGTTGCTGAATACGCAGCGTCGGCTTTCCGGGCCGGTGGGAAGACCCCTGACATTGGTGACTTGGCCGCCGGCGCGTTGCACCAGTAGCCCAGCGCCCGCGTGGTCCCACCACTTGACGCTGCTGAACATCGCGCCGTCGTAGCGTCCGGCGGCTACCCAGGCGGTTTCCAGGGCGGCCGAACCGGTCAGGCGCACGCGGTGGAATGTCCGGGCCGCTTCGGCCAGCGCCGCGTTGAAACGGCGGTCATCCTCCGCGTTGATGCCCCGCTGCGCCCACGCCACGGTGCTCTCGGATGGATCGGTCCGCCCTGTCACGCCGATCTCTCGGCCGTTGAGTCGTGCCGGACCGTCGGTCGCCGCCGTGAACATCTCGTCGCGCACCGGATCGTAGATCGCGGCGGCATCGGGCCGGGAATCTCGGGTATGCGCCACGCTCACGCAGAATTGCGGCTGCCCGCGGGAGTAATTGTCGGTGCCGTCCAGTGGGTCGATCACCCAGACGTCAGGCCCATCGATCTCCTCGTCGTCCGGAAACTCTTCGGAATAGACCGTATGGCCGGGCGCACGCTCGGCCAGCACCTGACGAATGGCGCGGTCGGCCGCAAAGTCGGCGTCGGTCACCACCGTTCGCTCGCCCTGCCAGGTCTTCCATTGCACGCCCAGCAACTCGGATTCGAAGCTCCGCAGCAACTCGGCGCCGGCCGCCCGGGCGGCCGCCTGGGCAATCTCCAGCAGCCCGGCCCGGTCGTTCGGGCCCGTCACGTTCAGGCGGTGGTCGGCATTTCGGCCAGCGCCTTGCGCAGGCCCTGCGTCCAGCCGCGTACATTACGCCGCACGCTGAAGCGCGCGAAAAAGCCCAGCGGACCCAGCGTGCGCGGGCCGGAGGCCGTCTGCCGGATCCGAACGCCCGTGCCGCCTTCGACTGGCCGCAATTCGATGGACATGCCGCGAGTGAGTCCGGCCTTGCTGCCAGTCCAAGACGCCGAGTGGCCCAGGTCAACCTCGGTGATGGTGTAGATAAACGTCATCCGCTCGCGCCCGGTCTTCTGGCGGAAACGGAAACCCGGTGTCCAATTGCCGGCCGTGAGCCGCTCGGCGTCCTCAATGGTGGCATTCCACTTTTGCCAGTCGTTGATCGTGCTCACCAGCTGCCAGATCGTGTTGACAGGCGCCATGAGTTCAACGCTCGCGGTTTCCTCAATCACCGATCACTCCTAACCCCGGACCGCGCGATCATCGCGCCCGCGCACCCGGCATCTTACGCCGCCCATCCGCCGCCCGCCCTCCTGGGCGCTACGCTACAGCGGTAGAGCCCCGCGTGCCGCCCCAAGGAGCGCTGATGGACCCGCTGGGATTTGTTGACGCACACGTCCGCGACCTTCGCGAGCGCGGCCTTTTCCGGCCTTTGCCGGTGTTGCAGTCGCCGCAGGGCCCGCGCATCCGCATTGGCGGCCGCGAGCTCATCAACATGTCGTCCAACGACTACCTGGGCCTCGCCAACGATCCGGCCCTGTGCGACGCGGCCATGGCCGGCGCCAAAGCCTGGGGCGGCGGCGCCGGCGCCGTGCGCACGATCGCCGGCACCCAGGACGTGCATCAGGCGCTGGAAGCCGAAATCGCCGCCTGGAAAGGCGTAGAGGCCACCCTGGTCTTCCAATCGGGCTTCGCCGGCAACCTCGGCACGATCCCGGCACTCGTGGGTCGCGACGACGTGATTCTCAGCGACGAACTGAACCACGCCAGCATCATTGACGGCTGCCGCCTCAGCCGGGCGGAGATCCGCCGCTTCGCTCACGCCGACGCCAATTCGCTGCGCGAGCAACTGGCCGCCTGCTCGCCAGACCAACGCAAGCTGGTAGTGACCGACGGTGTCTTCAGCATGGATGGCGACATCGCCCCACTGCCCGACATCTGTGACGCGGCCGAGGCGTTCGGCGCGATGGTTATGGTGGACGACGCTCATGGCAGCGGCGTGCTCGGTCGCGGCGGTCGCGGCAGCGTGGATCACTTTGGCCTGCATGGTCGGGTACAGGTTCAACTGGGCACACTCTCGAAGGCCATCGGATCCATGGGCGGCTACATCGCCGGCAGCCAGGCCCTGCGCGACTACCTCACGCATACGGCCCGGCCGGTGCTCTTTTCCACCTCGCATCCGCCGGCCGTGGTGGAGACCACGCGCGCAGCAATCCGAGTTCTCACCCAGGAACCTGAACGCGTTGAAACCCTCTGGCAAAACGCCCGATTCTTCAAGCAGGGTCTGACCGACCTGGGGATGGACCTCGGACGCAGCGCCACGCCCATTACACCCGTCATCGTCGGCGAAGCCGAACGCGCCCATGCCCTGAGTGACCGGCTGCGGCAGCGCGGCGTCTTCGTTCAGAGCGTGGCGTTTCCAACCGTCCCGCGCGGCGCGGCCCGCGTGCGCGCCATGGTGAGTGCGGCTCACAGCCAGGAGGACCTGTCACAGGCCATCGACGCCTTCCGCGAGGCGATGCGCGGGCTCTAGCCGACCACTCGGCCGATCGAGGACGGGTCGGTGCTAGCATCGCGCCCCTGCCGTGCCCGGAGTCCATGGTGTCCGAGTCGCTTGACGAGTTGCGGCTAGCCATTGATTCCCTGGACGAGCAGTTGGTAACGCTGCTGGGGCAGCGCGCCGAGTTCGTCCACAGAATCGGCCGCCACAAGGCGGAGACAGGACGGCCTGTCTTTGACCCGGGCCGCGAGCGCGACGTGCTGGAGCGGGTGACGGCCATCAACCCGGGTCCATACCAGGACGACCATATCCAAGCGATCTACCGGGAGATCATGGCCGCCTCACGAAGCCTCGAAGAGCCGCCCAGAGTCGGCTACCTGGGTCCGCCCCACACGTTCAGCCACCAGGCCGCGCAGCAGTACTTCGGACGCCTGGCGGATCTGACGCCGCTCAACTCGTTCAGAGACATCTTCGACTTCGTGGACCGCTCGCCGCGGGTCACGGGCGTGGTCCCCATTGAGAACACCACCAGCGGCACGATCGGGGAAACGCTGGATCTCTTTGTGACCCGCATGGTGTACATCCAGGCCGAAATCCATCTGCCGGTGTCGCACAACCTGCTGGCGCCCGCTGGTTCGTCGGACTGGGCCACGGTGTTCTCGCATCCGCACGCCATCGCCCAGTGCCGCGGCTGGATCCAGCGACATCTCAACACAACGCTAATCATGGAAGTCGCCAGCACGGCCGAAGCGGCGCGCCGCGCGGCCCGGGAACACAACGTTGCCGCCATCGGGCCGCTCAGCGCGGCGGAGGCCTTTGGCCTGGAGGTCGTGCACCAGGACATCCAGGACATCGCCTCAAATCGAACCCGCTTCTATGTCATTGGCAACAAACCCTCCACTCGCACCGGCCGCGACAAAATGGCGCTGATGGTGGCCGTACATGACCGTGTCGGCGCGCTGCACGACGTGCTCAGTTGCCTGCGCGCGCACGACTTGAACCTCAGCTTCATCCAGTCTCGCCCCTCGCGGCTGAAGCCGGACGACTACATCTTTTTCCTGGAAATGATGGGGCATCCGGACGAGGCGGCCGTGCAGGACGCCCTTCGCGTGCTGAGCGAATCGACCGTGCTCACGCGCGTCCTCGGCGCCTGGCCGGTTGACAGCTAAGCGAAGCTTCTCAGCCCGGACGGGCGCTCTCGATTGCGGTCCGCATCTCCTCGACCTTCGCCCGAACCGCCTGCGGAAAGTCGGGACCTTGGCTCGCCCACAGCGCCGAACGACCGGCGTTGACCAATACGCCTTCCGGCGCCGGCCCGAAACCGGCCCGCACCGTGGCCTCCAGCGCGCCGCCCTGCGCGCCTACGCCCGGCGCCAGGATTGGCATGCCGGGAGTACGTTGACGAACGCGGGCCACGTCATCTGGGCGAGTGGCGCCAACCACCACGCCCAGGTTTCCAAGCTCGTTCCATTCAGCCAGCCGGCGCGCCAGCCGCAGGTACACCGGCTCGCCGCAACGTGTATTCATACCCTGCAGGTCATCGGCGCCGGGATTACTGCTGCGCAACCAGGCAAAGGCGCCGCGGTCCGGTCGCTCAACCAGCGGTTGAACCGCGTCTCGCCCACCCCACGGATTGAAGGTGATAGCGTCGGCTTCGAGATGGTCGAACAGGAAGCTCGCGTAGCGCTCGGACGTGTCGGACACATCGCCGACTTTGTTGTCCACAATTAGTAGCGCGCGGTCGCCAATGGCCTCGCGCACATCACGTAGCAGTTGCAAGCCATCGGGGCCCAGCGCCAGATAAAACGGAACGTTTGGTTTGAACGCCAGGACCACGTCGGCACAAGCCTCCACCACCTCGAACAGAAACTTGCGCCCACCTTCGGTCGATCGAGGCAAACCCGTCGGCAAACGCCGCAAATCGAGGTCCAGGCCCAGGCATACCCATGATCGCTTCGCCTCAGCGTCGCGCCAGAGTCGCCCGGAAAACGTGCTCTTCCCTCCACCCGGCGTCGGCTTCACCCAGCCACACTCCACTTCGTTGATGATTCGGCCCCTTTGAGACTGGGATACGCCAGTCCTATACTCGGCCCCGCGTAAAGCGTCGCTAGGCGCCAGCCGCTGGGGGCAGGCATGGGGCTCTTAGATTTTCTGAAACGCGAGAAGAAGGTGACGGTCGTCCGCCACACGATCAAGGTGATGCCCCGCGAGACCCTTCGAACGATCGCCGAACGCGAGTACGGCGACCAGGACAAGTGGGAAATCATCTTCAACAAGAACAAGTGGCGGTTCGACGGCGCCGACCCGAACACCATCTATCCGGGCATGGACCTGGATATTCCGGAGATCGAATCGGACTGACGCCGGGGCTTGGGCTGCGGATCATCAGGTGCCGAAGGTCGGGATCGAACCGACACGAGGGATGAACCTCACTGGTTTTTGAGACCAGCGCGTCTACCAGTTCCGCCACTTCGGCCTTGGCAGGAGTGGAGGGACTCGAACCCCCGACCTACGGTTTTGGAGACCGTTGCTCTTCCAGCTGAGCTACACTCCTCGGCTCTTCGTACGCTAGCACAAGGGAATCGCAGATTCCCCTGGTCAGCGGTACCGCCGAAACCGGCTGGCGCGCCCTAATTCGCACCGCGTTGGCCTCGCCCTGGCTTGCCGACCGTTGGGCATGACCGAGCTGTCGATGGACTTCACGTTCCGACCCGTCGAGCCCGTGACCTGGCCCGACTTCGAGCGACTCTTTTCGTCACGCGGCGCACCGCATTACTGCTGGTGCCAGGTGTACCGGGCAGCTCGCGGGACAGGCCGGCAATCCGATCGCGCCGAGTTGAAAACCGCGATGTGTGAACGGATTCACCAGGGGATGCACGTAGGCATACTCGCCTACGGCGGTGGCGAACCAATCGGCTGGTGCTCTATCGGGCCGCGAACAACGTTCCCCAGACTGAGGACGACCACCGTGGGCGGCGCGGCCGACCCGGACGATTCGTCGGTCTGGTCACTGACGTGTTTCTTTGTGCCGCGACGGGTTCGCAAGCGCGGGCTGGCGTCGCGTTTGCTGCAAGCGGCCATTGACCACGCGCGCACGCAAGGAGCCAACGCCGTGGAAGCCTACCCGGTAGACCCGGATTCGCCGGGCTACCGGTTCGGCGGTTTCCGGCCGATGTTCCGGGCCGCCGGCTTCCGGGAAGTCGGTCGCCTCGGCAAACGACGGTACGTTGCGCGCCTGGAGTTATCGAACAGCCAGGCCGCGACGTAACCGCCGCTCAGGCCACTTACCTTCGGCGCGGCGTGTACGAGTACAGCGTGCCGATCTGCTCGTATCCCACCAGCGGATACAGCAACGCCCCGGTGTGGCTCGCGGCCAGCACGGCCAGCCGCGAACCATGCGATCGGTCTTCGCGCAGCATCCAGCACATTAGCGCCCTTCCAATGCTGCGACGCCTGAACTCGGGCTTGACATACAAGTTGGCGCACCAAGTCGCCCCGACCACTTCGATGCTGCTAACCCAACCCGCCGGATCGCCGTCCACCACGGCCGCGTACATACGCAACGGCGCATCCAGCGCCAGATGTTCGGAAAGAATCTGCCGCCGGCGGACCGCTTTGTTCACCTTGTTCGCCAGTTCGGCGTCCAGCACGCGGACGATCTCGATGGGTGACGCGAACCGCGGAATCCGCCGCAAGCGGTGGACCATGATCGGCTCGGTGAACCCCAGGCGGTGGTCCAGCGCCCGGTAGCCAGTCCGGATCGGCTCATCGGACTCCCCGGACGGGCAAATGGCGCAAATGGCGTACTGGCCTCGCGTATGCCGCTTGATAGTCCGCACGGTCTCATCCGGCGCGACTCCATGCGCGAACCATTCTTCTCTTCGATAGCGCCCGCGCCGACGCGGAGCGTCGCGCGTCACCCACATTCCGTCGACGCGCTCCGCCAGATACGGATGCGTGAAGCTACGCGGAACGCAGATGCCTCGAGCGAATACTTCCAGCGCCGTATCCAGAAGGCGCCCGTCCTTCGCCTCGATCACGATGGCTCTGTACTTCGTACAGCTTCCTTGGCTCGCTCACCTGCGACGATAGGCCTCCGGTCGATGTGCCACCCGTACCACCAGGATGACAAGCGGGTCGGCATGATTTTCGTACCCATCGCGATAGACACCAACGAGGACGAATTTGGAACTGGGCCGCGTGCGCCGGCTCCCCTGCTGGCTCCTCGGGCAGGACTCGAACCTGCAACCCTGCGGTTAACAGCCGCACGCTCTACCATTGAGCTACCGAGGAATGGCCGTCTGACTCAAAGACCTGCGACAGAGGCGAGCCTCACCGCAAGCTGCCGTCGTACGGCTAGGCGCCCGCTTCCGACTCGTCTTCGACGCCCATCAGGTTCTTGGCTTTTCGGAACAGGACCGCCAAGACCCCCAGGACGACCGCAAGCACGCCGAGCTTCTTGATCATCTGATTTGTCCGTGGGTGACCGACTTACAGGGGACACCGCGAGAATAACAGAGGCTTCGGCCAGTCCCCGCAACTCACCGAGTCATATCTCCGCAGGCGGATCGCACGGCTAAACTTGCCCGATCCCTGCCCCTGGTCGCCCGCATGACGGACCTACAGACGTTTCTATCGGTGGACGACGCGCTGAAGCTCATCCTTGGCGGATTCGAGCCGCTGCCAGCGCAGGAAGTCCCTCTGGATCAGGCTCTGGGACTGGTTGCCGCCGAAAACGTGCTGGCCCGCGACGATGTGCCGGGATTCGACAACTCCGCCTACGACGGCTACGCGGTGCGTGCCGCCGACATTGCGCGGGCGTCGGCGGCCACGCCGGCGCACCTGCGGGTCGTCGACGAGATCCCTGCCGGACGCGTCAGCCCCGTAACGCTGCAATCCGGCGAGGCGGCGCGGATCATGACGGGAGCCCCGGTTCCCGCTGGCGCCGACACGATCGTTGCGTTCGAGGACACCGACCGAACCGACTGGGGTTATCTGGGCACCGACCCCGGGAGCAGGGACAGCGACCGCCGCCTGGTGGCCGTGCTGCAGCCGGCCGAAGCGGGCGAGAACGTCCGACCGGCCGGCGGCGACATCAGCACGGGATCGGTTGTGGTCAAGGCCGGCCGCCGCCTGGGACCGGCCGAGATCGGCGTGTTGGGATCTGTTGGCGTCACCGAGGTCCGCGCCCATCCCCGCGCCAGCGCCGCCATCATCCCCACCGGTGACGAAATCGTTGAGATCGACGCCGGCGTCCAGGCGGGGCAGGTCCGCAACAGCAATGCCTGGGCCCTGGAAGCCGCGACCCGCGCCCTGGGCGCCGCGCCGCACCGCCTGCCCATCACCGGCGACACCGTCGAAGCGCTGCAAGCCGCCCTGACCGAAGGCTCGCAATCCGATGTGATCGTCACCATCGGCGGCGTCTCCATGGGCGACTACGACCTCGTCACGAACGTCCTGGGTGCTGAGGGCCGCATGGACTTCTGGCAGATCAACATGCGCCCCGGCAAGCCGCTGGCCTTTGGCCAGGTCCACGGCACGCCGGTTATCGGGCTGCCCGGCAACCCCGTATCCAGCATGGTCTGCTTCACCCTGTTCGTCCGGCCTGCCCTGCTGCGCCTGATGGGCCACCGCGACCTGACGCACCCACGAGTCCAGGCCACAGCCGGCCAGCGCTTCGGCAGCGCCCAGGGCAAGCGCACGTTCCTTCGCGTGCACGTACGTCGCACCAACGGCGAGCTTGTGTGCACGTCAGCCGGTGACCAGAGTTCCTACCGCATGTCCTCCCTGGTGGCCGGCAACGGCCTTGCAATACTGCACGAGGACCAGACCATTGAGCCGGGCGAGCCTGTGGACGTGCTGGCCCTGGACTCCCAGGCGCTGCTGCAACTCTGACGGGCACGCGCCGGGCGTTGCTACGATGCACGCCATCGGGCGCGTAGCTCAGTTGGTTAGAGCGCGCGGTTCACATCCGCGAGGTCATAGGTTCGAGTCCTATCGCGCCCACCAATCCGGGTTGCTGACCGATGCCGCGTTATTCGTCAGAGAGCCGTCTTGGGACGCTCTTTGGTCGGATCGACAAACGGAACGCGCACAACTTCGGCTTCGACCAGCCCGTCTGCCGGCAGTTGGACGTTGACGCGCGTTCCGCGTCGCCAATGCGACCGCGGCATCACGGCCAGGGCGATGTTTGACTGGTGGTTCGGCGACCAGAACGCGCTGGTTACGTAGCCCACGGTCTCGCCGGACGCCTCGTCGCTGACCAGGTAGAAGTCTTCGTTGTACCAGGTCAGCGGCTCACCGCCGACCCTCAGCCCAACCAGCCGCTGCGTAACGCCTTCGGCCTTGATGCTGGTCAGGGCATCCTTGCCGATGAAGTCGCCCTTGGTCAGATCCACCTGCCAGCCAAGGCGAACCTCAAATGGGTTGTTCTCGATGTCCAGGTCCTGGCCGTACGACAAGATTCCGGCCTCGATCCGCCGAATGTGGCTGGGAGCGATCACACGCAGGTTGAACTCCTGCCCCTGCTCCAGGATGTACGGCCATACGTCATCCGCATGCCGCATCGCGCCGTGCAGGTAAATCTCAAACCCGACTTCAGCTGAGAAACCTGTTCGCGAAATCGTGACGGTGTGCCCATTCAACGTGTCGTGGATCAGGCCGTAGTAGGGAATGTCCCTGATGCGCGCGCCAAACATCTTCTCCATCAGCAATACCGACTTGGGACCCTGAATCTGGACCGGTGATACATCGATCTCGCGGATGTCGACGTTGAACTTGGCATGGGAGTTGACTCCCTGCGCCCAGAGCAGCACGTCAGAGTCGGAGATACTGAACCAGAACTCGTCCTCAGCCACGCGCAGCAACACCGGATCGTTAATAACGCCGCCATACTGGTTGCAGAGAATCACGTAGCGAGCCTGCATGACCGGAACTCGCGCATGGACGTCACGAGTGATCAATAGGTCAACGAAATCCGCGGCGTCGGGGCCCTTGATCCGGATCTGTCGTTCAACCGCCACGTCCCACATGCTCACGTGCTCAGTCAGGTACTTGTATTCCTCCAGCAGCCCGCCATCCTCGGGCTTGATATAGGCCCGCGGGTGGTACATGTGGTTATAGGTCGTATAGGCCCAGCAACCCGCCGCCTTTGACAGGTGCCACCAGGGTGACTTCCTGATTCGGGTCGAGATCAGGATCCGCGCGTCGCTATTGCCGCTCTGCCGCAGATTTATCGGCAGTTCACGCCGCTTGAGACCGTCGATTACAAGACGCTGAGCCATCGCACGACCTCCAGGTAATTGGCAATGTCGTTGCCATGACATTGCCGTGCTGTCCCTGCGCGACTGGTTGGAATACTCGTCGTTGACGTTCGCGCGACTGTTCGCGGGGTCATCATCCGCCCATCAAGCTGGAACACTGATTCTCTTGCTTCACGCTCGCATCTTCCTGCCCTGCGGATCGTACAGCGGCTCCGTCGCAACCGTGGCTGGCAATCGCTCGCCGAAGTACAGGACGTCGACGCTTGTCCCAGGACTCGTATGGCTCGCGGGCAGGTAGCCATAGACGACCCCTCGGCCAATCGTGTGACCGTAGTTGGCGCTGGTCACGTACCCCAGAGCACGCTCGCCGTCCATGATCGGCTCCTTGCCCAGCACGACAGTCTCGGGGTCGTCCAGGGTCATGCAGCACAGCCTGCGCTGCACCCCCCGCACTCGAATATCCCGCAGCGCGTCCCTGCCGATGAAGTCACCCTTCCGCATCCGCACCGCAAACGCCGTGCCGGCCTCGTACGGATTGAATTGGGTATGAATGTCATTGCCCCAAAGCCGGTAGCCCTTTTCAAGCCGCAGCGAGTCGAAGGCGCCGCCGCCCGCCGCGATGATTCCGAGCGGCTGACCCGCCGCCCACAGGATGTCCCATAGCCGCAGGCCCTGCTCCATGGGCGCAAAGATCTCCCAGCCAAGCTCACCCACGTATGAAATGCGCAGCGCCAGCGCCGGCACTTCGCCAATCGTGAGTGACTTCGCAGTCATATACGGAAATCCGGCGTCGGTCACGTCGTCCGCGCAGACACGGCGCAGCAGATCGCGCGCTCTTGGTCCCCAGAGCCCAATGCAGCAACGTCCCGACGAGACGTCGCGCACCGTGACCGATCCGTCGTCTGGCAGGTGCCCGTGAATCCACCCGAGGTCGTGAAGCCCCATGGCTCCACCCGTCACAACCGTGAAGCGGTGCTCGGCCAGGCGCGTCACCGTGAGGTCGCACTTGATTCCACCGCTTGGCGTGAGCATGGCGGTGTAGGTGATCCTCCCGACTGGCGTGTCCATCTGGTTGGTGGCAAGCCGCTGCAGCGCCTTCAGCGAGCCGGGGCCAGTGACCTCGAACGTGGCGAACGGCGTGAGGTCGAACATGGCCACCCGTTCGCGTGTGGCCACGTGCTCGGCCGCAATGATCGGCGACCAGTCCCGGGCCTCCCAGCCGTCCCGCACCGCGCCGGACACGGTGAGACTATCGAGCAGGCCTTCGTTCACCTCGTGCCACTCGGGACGTTCCCACCCAGCGCTCTCAAAGAACACGGCGCCGAGTTCCCGCTGCCGCGCATGGAACGGGGATAACCGCAGATTCCGAGGTTCGGCGATCTGCTGGCGCGGGTGGATGATGTCGTAAACCTCGCGGTATTGCTGCGCGGCGCGTGTCCTGACGTAGGCGCCGTCGTAGGCGTGCGCGTGGAAGCGCCGGATGTCGCACTCTCGGAGATCGCTGGTCGCTTCGCCGTTCACGATCCACTCGGCCACGGCCTTTCCCACGCCGCCGGCGTGCGTGATCCAGACCGCTTGCGCCGACCAGAATCCGCGAACCTGCGGCGCTTCGCCCAGCACTGGAAATCCGTCGGTTGTGAACGAGAAAATGCCGTTGAATTTGCGCGTCAGCCCCACGCCGCTGAGGCTCGGCAGCACCTCGCCGGCGGCCGCCAGCGCCTTTGCAAAGTGAGGTGGCGTGAATGGCATCTCGGACGGCGAAACTGGCGCTTTGTCGTAATCGAGCAAGTCGTTCGCATCCACCAGGAGAGGTTCGTGCTGGTATGACCCAATGCCGTAACAGTCGCTCTCCTGCCGGAAATAGATCGCCTCGTCCTGATGGCGCAAGAGCGGTTGCGAAATCTCCTCGGTCGCACCGGCCAGTTCCGCAAGCGGCGTGGTCACGGCGTACAGATGCTGCATGGGCCACAGGGGTATGGGCACCCCCGCCATGCCGCCCACCTTCGGCGCCCAGATCCCGGTCGCGGCAACCACCAGGTCCGTCGTGATGTCGCCACCGGTGGTCCGGACGCCCCGGATCCGTCCGTCGGCGATATCGAAGCCGGTAACCCTCACGCCGGCGTGGAACGCCGCGCCCTTCCGCTCGGCCGCGCGCGCCATTGCTTCAGCCGGTCTGGTTGCCTTGGTGTGAATGTCGGATGGAACGTGTAACGCGCCCAGGATGCGATCCGACAGCATTGGAATCAGGTCGCGGGCTTCCGCCGGGCTGAGCAGATGCGCCTCCACGCCCCAACTCAATCCGTATCCAGCCTTGCGTCGCAGGTCCACCAGCCGCTCCGGCGACCATGCAACTTCAAGGCTGCCCACGGTCTTGGCACATGGACGACCGTCGAGTTCCAGTTGGGAGCACAAGTCCACGGTATAGCGCGCGAACTCCGTCATCGTCTTCGACGGGTTGACCTGGAATACGAGCCCCGGAGCGTGCGACGTCGATCCGCCAGTCTCGAACAGCGGCCCTTGCTCGACAACCACGATGTCGCGCCAGCCGAGCTTCGTCAGGTGATACGCCACGCTGCAGCCGACGATTCCAGCGCCGACGATGACCACTCGTGCGTGCCTCGGAATCATGCTCGCCAACGTGTCCGCCAACTTTCCGGGCCATGTCAAATATGACGACGCTCTGGTCGAATGTCCATCGTACGTTCGAGGGTTCAATCAGAGAATGGGGTCCGAACGACCTCCAGGGCTCGTTTGACATTCACATCGAGCGCCACGCTAACCGACCCTTCGCCGTAGCTGGCCACCGTGCGTCCGCGTTGCTTCCCGTCCGTCACAACCGAAACCTGCGCCCGCCGACAGGCCAAAATGCCCGGCTCAATGGTCGCTGCCACAGCCAGCGGATCGTGAAGATGAAACTCTTGCGCGTCAGTTCGCTCCCGAAAACTCCCGGTCAGGATATGGTTTCCCAACTCGGCGGACTTGGACGTGCCTTTGAACCATGACGGTCCTCCGTGCCGGTGCATGGACGTCCGCTGGGTCACGTCGAGACCGACGAGTGTGATCGGCGCTCCCGACGCGAAGACCGCGTTTGCCGACCACGGGTCTTCGTAGATATTGAACTCCGCGTGGGGTGTGATGTTGCCCGGCGCCTCGACGGCCCCGCCCATGACGACGATCTCCGCGATGGCCTGGGCTATGTCCGGTCGCTCGTCCAGCGCTGCGGCCACGTTCGTCAGCGGCCCCAGCGCGATGATCGTCAACGGTGCCTCGGAGGCGGCCGCATGGTTGCGTATAAACTCGACAGCGCCCGTTCGGTGCGGCTGCAATGCCGTCATTGGCAGATTAACGCCAAGTCCGTCGGTGCCGTGAACGTGGTACGCGTAGGTAAAGGTGCCGTGGGCTGGCCGGTCAGCCCCTACGGCGACCGGCACGTCACGCTCGCTGGCGACGTGGTCCACCAGTCGAAGCGCATTGTTGGTCGTATCCGCCAACGTCGCGTTACCGCCTACGGTGGTAATTCCCTCGATCAGCAAGTCGGGGCAGTTCAGCGCCATGAGGAGCGCCAGTGCATCGTCGGTGCCCGGGTCGGTATCAATCACAACCCGCCGCATGCGTCTCATCCTCAGATTCCCGGACGGACGACCCACACGTCGACCCGAGTCTCCTTAGAGTCTAGCACAGTCAAGGAAGATCCCCAGCCATCCCGGACAAGTGGTCGGCGACATGACCTAGTACTGCGACCTGGGCCGCACAGTAGGCTTAGGCCTCACGTGGAATCTCCGAGCTGCCAGCAGCGTACCGATCCGATAACAGGCTATGAGTGACTCCATTATCCTCGGGGCCGCCGCCGCGGTCAGCGGAGCAATGCTTGCGGCAGCCGTAAGCATCTGGATCGGCCGGCAGATGGGCCGCCAGGGCGACAGCCAGGACGACTCAGCCGGACGCATGGCTCGCGACCTAATGGTGGTCAGCGACCTGCTGGCCGACCGGCTGGCCAAGATCTGGAAGGCGGGCGACGGACCGGCCCCAGGCGTCGGCGACAGCGACGCCGTCTATCACCACGTGCGCGAATCCACCGAGACGATCCTGAAGCAGGCCGGCGCCTCGGCCAAGACCGCCCTGGCCGTGGGCGCGTTGACCGCCAAACACGTCCGTCCCGGGCCTATCGCGGGTGCCGACGGCGAACAGCCCCGACCTGGACCCGCACGCCGGTCCGGCGGACGGCCTCCGCAGCGTTAGTCGTGGCTGCGCGCTGCTCCTGGGCGCGCGTGCTCCCGGCATCCCGCCCGGCGAGCCTGCGAGGCTGGACCTCCGCCTAGTCGGTAACTTCGACTTCGTACTGGGCGATGGCGTCTTCGTTCACGCCCACGCCCAGGCCCGGGCGCGTGGGCACGGGCAGATAGCCGTCAGCGTCGATCCGCAGCGGCTCGTCCACGATGCCTCCGAGTTGCTGGTAGTGCTCCACGGTGCGATACGGCTCGTCCAGGATGAACTCCACATACGGGCAGTTCGGAATGCAAACGCTCAGCTGCATGTGCGCGGCGATGCCCAGGCCGGTGACCCCGTGATGGGGCACAAACAGCTTGCCGGCAAACTCCGCCGCCGCCGCGATCTTGATGAACTGCGACAAGGCCTCACAGCTCGTGGCCGTGTCCGGCTGCAGGATGTCGTAGGCGCCCACGCGGATCATCTCGATAAAGTCCGCCATGCCCACGTTGCCCTCGCCGCCGGCAATCGCAATGTCCGTTTCCGCCGTGAGGCGCGCGATGGTTGCGAAGTCGTCTCGCGTCAGCGGCTCCTCCAGCCAATAGACGTCCAGCTGCTCCAGTTCACGTGCTTCCGCCAGGGCGCGATCGAAGTCCCAGGCCGGGCGGTGATCGCTGGACGATCCCCCGGCGAGATTGGCGTCCACCATGATCTCCATGCGATCGCCCACGGCATCGCGCACCGCCGACACCAGCGCGATGTCCTCGGCCAGCGTCGGAAACGCCGTCCGAAGCTTGATGGCCGTGAAACCCTGCTCCAGGTAAGCCAGCGCATCCTCGGCACGCTGCTCGGGCGTGGCTGCAACGATGGTGCTCGCGTATGCCTGCACCCGCGTGTCGCGATAGCCCCACAACCGATGCAAGGGCTGTCCCGCCGCCTTGCCGATGATGTCACAGAGCGCCATGTCAAAGAGGAGCGTCCCGGCCTGCCGCATCACCTCGGCGTGCCGCGCCAACGCGTACACGTCCTGGCCGATGAGCTGCGGCGCCACCACGTCACGATTCGTGATCCCGCTTTGCGGGTCGCCAATGCCCCAACCGATAAGTCCCTCGTCCGTCTCCACCTTCACAATCACCGCCCCGCGCGAATACTCAACCCGGTCCGGCGGTCCCCAGGCACTCACATACGGATGCGGATGCGGGACGTCAACCTGGCGGACGGTGATATTGGCGATCTTCATTGAGCAACCCTTGCAACGGTGGACAACCGCAACGCCAGAGGATAACGGCGGCGGCCCACGGCGGACACGACGCACAGGCGCTTGTCGCGGACCGCAGGAATGCAAGAGTCTGGTCCGGGCTCGGATCGATCCTCAGCCTGCCGACAAGAGGCACTCGCCTGACCGTCGGCGAACCGAAGCGTGGATCTGACACCTTCTGATCGTTTCCACATCGTCAGAAGATAGGGATTAGATGCTGCAGCCCCAATCAGTCTCCCACCAGAACCTCTCACGTCGTCGCCGTAAACGATCGCTCTTCCTACGTTCACCTACAGTCTCGGTAATGAGCCGAGCGCTCTCGCCACTCTCCGCTGCATACGACCTGCCCTGCTCAATCCGCAGCTCCTCCTGGCGTCGACTGCCTGCCTGTGAGACAGGCCGGCTTCTTGATTTCCGGGAGTGAGATCGGCTAAGCCTTTCCAGACGTCTCCTGCCAATTGGATCCTCTTCATCGGATCGAACCCGCGCTCTCCGATGTCGCATGGCGTGGGCTCTCTCCTCGGCAGCGTCGCGCATGCCCTGCCTGACCCGCAGTTCATCCTGGCGCCGCAGGCTTGCTTGCCGAATTCGCGGCTTTCCCGAACCCAAGCCTGACCCAATCCCTACTACTCGACTGCGACTTTGGCTGCGAGACTTCGCGTATCGTCGGCGCCTCAGATCGTCTCGTCTCTCGCGCGGCGACTTCAATTCGCTACTATCGCGCGCAGCCTGCTTTACGTTCCTAGCTTGTTCCCTTGAGAGGATAAAATGATACACAGTTGTGAACAAAATGAACGCGATCAAGACTATAGCTAAAATCCAATCTCGCTGGTTATGACTGCCGGGCATTAGCCCGACAATCATCAGAACGAAAAGCACTAAGAAGAGAACCAGCAGAGCCATACAACCACTCTCGGCAGCCGACCTGAGCCAATCCTAACCGACTTTCGCGCACGAGACAAGTGCCCGTTGAAGCCCAGGAAACATACCGATGTTGAAATCATAGTAAGAGACGGTTGTATACTGGTATTATAACGCCCATACCCCCTCCTTTGCGACCAACTACAGGCACATCAAAGGGCGCGATAAGTTGTGAATCGGTATCACTTATCTTATAAGAACGGGGTGGTAAACGACATGCAATATCCGCCTCAAGCCGTGGCCGTGCAGCACGAGACTACGCTCGTAAAGACCAGGTTCGCAGTTGCCGCTACGTCGCGGATTGTGGTTCCACTGCGCGCCGTCGCCAAAACCCCAGCCTGGCAGCCTCTCGGCTATCCTCCCTGGGTGAAATCGGACGGCAAGTAACCAAGCCACTCCGCAGCCGCTGGCTCCTGCCGTGACTAAGCGCCAAGCACGTTGCTATCGGCCGGACGCGGCACCGCCTACCCGCGCAGGTGCTTCAGCGCCTCGAACTCCGCCATGCCGCCCAGTGCGATGTAGCCCTTGTCGCTGCCGGCGCTGATGAAGGTGCAGCCGGCGGCGGCCCATTTCTCGACCTGTTCGACGCTGCCGGCGGCGATGCCGGGGGCTTTGCCGTGCTTCTGGCAGGCTTCGATCATGCGCATCACGGCTTCGTCGTGCTCGGCCGAGTCGCGGGCGAAGCCTATGGAGTTCGCCAGGTCGGCGGGACCGAGCCAGCAGCCGTCGATGCCGTCCACGGCCATGATGTCGTCGGCGTTCTCGATCGCTTCCTTCGACTCCAACTGGATCGCCACAAAGGCCTCGTCGTTGAATCGGTCAATGTAGTCGGGTCCGTAAACGCTGGCGCCGCCCGCGCCGTTGGAGCGGCCGCCGGCCGGCGGGAA
>DAOUIX010000128.1:0-3009 GCA_034423235.1 Chloroflexota bacterium
TCAGCGACTCGTACGGGTCCTGGAAGATCATCTGCGCCTTGCGCCGAAAGGCCTTCAGTTCCTCGCCGCGCAGCGTCGTGATGTCAGTCGATGCGCCCTGGCCGTCGTCGAACAGCACGTGTCCGCCCGTCGGCTGCGCCAGGCGCACCAGCAGCCGTCCCGTCGTCGTCTTCCCGCAGCCCGACTCGCCCACCAGCCCAAAGCTCTCGCCGCGCGCCAGCTCGAACGAGATTCCGTCCACCGCGTGGACAAAGCTGTCGCTGCGCCGGAACCAGTGCGACCCCGCGGGGAAGTGCTTCTCCAGCCCCTCCACCCTGATCAGCGGCTTCGTCCCCACTGCGGTCGCGCCTGCCATCTCGCCTACGCCTCCAGCGGGTGCCAGCAGGCGGCCCAGTGCGCGCCCGAGCCCTCGACCTTCGGCGGCTCGTCCGTCTCGCATACGTCGGTCGCATACGGACAGCGCGGATGGAACCGGCAACCCGACGGCGGGTTCAGCAAATTGGGCGGCTCCCCGCCCAGCATCGCCAGCTCGTGCTTGGGGCCGGTCACGCTTGGGAAGGCCGACATCAGCGTCTGCGTGTATGGGTGCATGGGGTTCCGGAAGATGTCCACCGTCTCGCCCCACTCCACGATCCGCCCCGCGTACATCACGCCCACCGTGTGGCTCACTTCGGCGATCACCGCCATGTCGTGCGAGATGTAGATCAGGCTCATATTCAGCTTCTGCTGCACGTCCCGCAGTTCCTTCAGGATGCGGTCCTGCACGATCACGTCCAGCGCCGTCGTCGGCTCGTCCGCAATCAGTAAATCCGGCTCGCAGGCCAGCGCCATCGCAATGCCCGCCCGCTGCTTCATGCCCCCGCTGTACTCGTGCGGGTAGCGGCCGATGAAGCTCGGGTCCAGGCTCACCAGGTCGTAAAGCTCCCGGACCCGCGCCATCGACACGTCAGGATCCGTCTCGATGTGAGTCTCAAGCGCTTCGATGATCTGGTCCCCAACCGTATAGACCGGATTGAACGAGTTCATCGCCGCCTGGAACACCATCGCAATCCGGTTCCAGCGATACGTGCGCATCTGGTCTTCCGAGAGCGGCGCCAGGTCCGTCCCGTCCAGCAGGATCCGGCCGCCGACGATCCGCCCGTTCTCCGGCAGCAACTTCAGTAGCGTCATCGCAATCGACGACTTCCCGCAGCCCGACTCCCCCACCAGGCCCACGGACTCGCCGCGCCCAACCGCAAACGAAACGCCGTCAACCGCCTGCACGTCGCCCGACCGCGTCCCGTAGTACATCGTCAGGTCTTCGACGCTGAGGACTGGCGCTGACGAAGAATGGTCCGGCATGGACCTAAATCGCCTGCCTCGGCGGCGTCACCGTGACCGGATGCGGCAGCGGCTGATTGAACAGGTAGCCCTTCTCGTTGAAGTGAATCTCGTCCGGCTGCGTATTCCCGGCCGCGTCCGTGGCCCTCGTCATGATGATGTAGTTGCCGGGTTCCGGTCTCCATTGGAACGAGAACCACGCCCACGAATACTGCCAATGGTCCCGCACGCTCGCATCGCGCCACGTCCGGCCTAAGTTGGTGCTCAGCTCGACTTTCGTAATCGGACCGTCCGGCGAATGGGCAATGCCCCTGATAGTCAACGGCGGAGGGGTATCGCAGACGGTGCTGCCGACGATGCGTTGAGAGTCCGGCGAGTAGGCAGCGCATCCATGACCCTGCGGCGGGGCCTCGAGTTCCGCCGGCCAGGGCAAAGCCAACGCGCTCTTGATCACCTGCCTGGTCGTCACCGTCCCCAAAGCCTCGCCCTCCGGCGGATAGGCGTCGCCAATTAGTACGTACGAGGTCGTATTGTTCCGCGTCCAA
This sequence comes from Chloroflexota bacterium, assembly GCA_034423235.1. Classification (GTDB taxonomy): domain Bacteria; phylum Chloroflexota; class UBA11872; order UBA11872; family UBA11872; genus UBA11872. Next base: position 1,866 of record DAOUIX010000128.1, read on the forward strand.
ATCGGCTGCTTCGACACCACGATCCGTCCCAGCCACTTCACGTTGGTGCTGCCCACCCATCCCGGAACCAGTGCGCGCAGTGGAAAGCCATGATCACGGGTCAGCAATCCGCCATTCATCCAGTAGGCCAGCAACGTATCCGGGTGCAAGGCCTTCTCGGCTGGCAGGACTCGCCGAAAGCCCTGCTCCGGCGACTCCGTGTCCAGCCCGATCAGCAGAACGTTCGCAGCGTCGTCGGATACACCGGCCAGCTGCAGCACGTCGCGCAGCGATACGCCGGTCCACTGCCCGTTTCCAACGCCGCCCGTCCTCCACTGCGTGCCCTTGGCCTTCTGTCCCTTCACCAGGTCGAACATCGCCCGGTGATTCCCGGCGCATTCCAGGAACGACAACACCGTGCGGGTTGGCATCTTTCGGATGTCGTCATACGACAGCTGGATTGGGTTCGTAACGGCGTCGCCCTCGATCGAGAGCCGCCAACTTTCTACGTCTACATCAAGACTCACGGAGTTGTTGCGCACGAAGAACTGAGGAACCGGGGTGAACAACTCCTCGGCCATGTTCTCCAGCCGCGCTTCCAGGCTCTTGCCGTCGTCGTGCACGATGAACGGCGACGTGTCTTTGAACCAGGCCGGTGTTGACGGCGCCGTCGCGGCCGATTCCGCCTCACTTGCCTCCCCACACGCGGCCAGCACCGCCGCCGCCCCGCCGGCCGTCAGCGCCTGCAGGAAGCGCCGCCGGTCCATCCCGTGCTGACGAGCAACTCGCCACAGCCGCGCGACTCCGACCGCGGGAATTGGCATCTGCTCGCTCCTTAGGTCACCCGAACCGGATGCGGAATCGGCTGATTGAACAGGTAACCCTTTGCATTGAACGGAATCGCGTCCGGTTGCCTGTTCCCCGCGTCGTCGCTGGCGCGCGTCATGATCGTGTACGACCCCGGCGCCGGATCCCACGCAAACTCAAACCGTGCCCACGAGTACTGCACCTGCGGCGAATGCAACGTCGCCTTCTGCCAGGTCGCTCCGGAGTCCAGGCTCCACTCGACCCTCGAAATCGGACCGTCAGGCGAGTGCGCATACCCATGGATACGGTGCGGCTCCGCCCGCAGATCGGCCGGCCACGGCAGCGCCAGCGCGCTCTT
>DAOUIX010000129.1:0-18159 GCA_034423235.1 Chloroflexota bacterium
CCCAGGGGGCGGCCACGGTGGCCGTGTCCGACGACGACGACGCCGCGCCGGAGGTGAGCGTCAGCGGCGGCAGCGGGATCACCGAGGGCGGCGACGCCGTCTTCACGGTGACGGCCAGTCCGGCCCCGGCGGCCAACCTGGCGGTGAGTGTGACGGTGTCCCAGAGCGGCGACTACGGCGCCACCACGGGCCAGCGCACGGTGACCGTCCCCACCACGGGCAGCGCCACCCTCACCGTGGGCACCACCGACGACGACGCGGACGAGGACGACGGCTCGGTCACGGCCACGGTGAACGCGGGCAGCGGCTACACCGTGTCCTCGTCCCAGGGCGCGGCCACGGTGGCCGTGTCCGACAACGACGACGCCGCGCCGGAGGCTGAGATCACCGTCACCGTGGAGGACGCGTCGGCGGTGGAGGGCGACGTGCTGGAGTTCCGGGTGGGGCTGTCGGCGGCGACCACCGAGGAGATCCGGGTGCGGTGGTACACCGCGCCGGCCTACCACCTGCTGGACGACCGGGCGCACATGACCGACTATCAGTACACGGAGGGTGAGCTGGTGTTCGCGCCGGGGGTGACGGAGCTGACGGCGGAGGTGTGGCTGGAGCAGGACGACGGTGAGGAGCCGGACGAGTACTTCGCGGTGGAGGCGTTCCTGCCCGGGACCCTCTACCCGCCCGACGCCGTGGGAACCATGACGATCATAGACGACGACTAGTCCGGCCCAGCCGGACCGGCAAGAGGATGCAAGGGGGCCTGCGGCAATGATGCAGGCCCCCTTGCACCACGGGGCGGGTGATGGGCAGGTCCTGAGGAGGCACCCGGTTTAGCGGAGGTGAAGGCATTGCAGATGGGCCGGATGGTGGAGCGATTCGCAACTTGGCGAATGACGGTCGCAGCCTTGATTGGCGTGGTCGGTTGTGTGGCGGGACTCGCTTGGCGGCAGACGCGGCTGGGAGGGTTGGACTTGCTCGACGGTCGGGGCTGGTACACACCCGCAGAGGCGGCGGCCCTGTTCGACGCCCTGGACCGGCTCGACGCCGACGCACGGGTTGTCTATGCGACCACTGCGCTCACCGTCGACATGGTGTTTCCGGCCTGCTACGGCCTGCTGTTCGCCGTCCTGCTGTTCCGGCTCTTTCGCGGCGGAGCGCCGCTGTATCTGCTGCCGCTGGCCCTCGCCCTTGCGGATGTGCTGGAGAATACAACCGTCGCTGCGCTGGCCCTGAGCCACGACGGGGCGCCGTCTCCGCTGGTCTGGCTGGCGGCGGCGTTCACCCTGGTCAAGACGATACTGATCGTGGCGACCTTGGCGGCGGTAAGCGCCGGCGGGATGCTCCGGCTGTGGGCAAGAATCCGTCAATCACGCTGACCATGGCATGTCACCTTTGCTGCACCGCGTACGGCTCACGGGCGCTTCCCGGTTTGAATCGTCACGGGTCTGGAAGACTACAGCGCCACCTCTCAACGGAAAGTTCGCAATTCGGTTCGCTTTGGCCCCGCCCGGTGCCACTGGGTGGGGCGTCGGCTCCGCCGCCACGTCGGCATGGAGCCGACGTGATTGGGTGAACGGCCGGCAATGGGGGCAAGCGGACCGGATGCCGTGCGATAGCATCCGGCGCGCTCGAACCACCGCACCGGGCGCTCGCGGGCTGGAGGTTCCGCCGCCCACCGAATCCACGCGCACGGCGACCGAACAAGGATTCTCGAGTCACGTCGATCCTCCTCAGCGTGATTGCCGTCTCGCTGGCGGTGTTGGCCATACGGTTCGCCATCTACGTGGCGGGGTCACTTGAAGCGACGGAAGGAGATGCGCGTGAGGTCTTGAAGCGCCGGACAGACCTCACTTGATCACACTTGCCTACCACCCACGCGTCTGCCCCGTTGACGCGCGTGGGCGTTTGCCGCCCGAAGCGCCGTGCACCCGAGGCAGCGGGTCCAGCCTGCCAGTCCCTGACGGTTGTGGCGATGGCAGGATAACGCAGGGATCGTCAGGAAGGGGTTGCGATGGCGAACCGGATGGAACTCGACCAACGGATCGGAGACTTAGGCCGAGTCCTGAGCGATGCGGATCTTGCGGAGGCGCTCCTGACGCTCATGGTGCGTCGGGGTCGCGATGGCGGAGACGTGCTGACACGTCTCGCCGCCGAGTGGCCAGCGGAGGAATCCGTCCTGCTCGACGCCGCGGCGTCGCTCGCCGCCCGCCACCATGCCCTGCAAGGCGCTGAGTCCCGACTTCGAAGTTGGCTGGGGCTGCTCACGCTCCGCAGCGACCTCGCGCGACAACTTGGCGGGACGCCGCATCGCGTGCTTGACGAGACCGAGCATACGGTGCTGGCACAGGCCACCATCCAAGGGGAGGCCATGCGAACGATCTGGCGCGAGCCCATGCTTGAGCCGAGAGACACCGCCGTCGCCCTCGGGGCGCGAGGGACGAATCGTGAGAATGTCAGAACGTATCGCAAGCGTTCGTGGCTGCTGGGGCTGCCGGCTGGTCGCGGCTACGTGTATCCGGCGCTCCAGTTCGACGCCGAGTGGCGCGATGTCTTTCCTGAGGTGCGCGCGGTGAACGAACGGCTGGACGCCGCCGGCGATCCGTGGGGCGTCGCGTCCTGGTGGATCTTCCGTCACGCGCGCCTTGATGCTCGGCCAGTCGAGCTCGTCGGAACCGACCGGGCGGATGACCTCGCCAGGGTCGCGGAGGCGGCGATCGAGCTGGTCGGGTAGCGGAGATGTCGCCGAACCGGGCGCCCCCGGCCCGCGACGCGAGCACGCCGCGCCGCTTGCTGCTGCCGGCGGGAACCACCCTGACGCGCGTGCACAGCGCCGCCTTCCGCGTCACCGAGTTCAATCCGACGTTGGCTCGATGCAATGGCCTGGGCGGCCGCTTCGACGCGACGCCGGGATCCGTATGCGCTCCTGTACGCCGCTGCGGACGATGCGACCGCCGTCTCGGAAACGCTGCTCCGCGATCTCCCGATTGACGAACGCGGCGCGCGCCTGCTCCGGCGGGCCGGGCTCGCGAAGCTGCGGATCAGCTGGCTGCGCCCGACGCTCGATCTGGAGCTGGTGAGCCTTCGCTCGGGCCGGGACCTCGCGGCGGTGGGGCAGGACCCATGGCTCACGATCGCGCCGGCGGCCGAGTTCGCGATGACGCGGCGCTGGTCCTCGGCGCTCAGGGCCTGGGCGCCGTGGGCCGCTGGCCTCACGTGGCGCTCGCACCGCGAGCCCGAGGGTTTCGTCTACGTTTTCTTTGACGACCATTGTCCGGACGGGTGCTTCGCGGAACTGACCGACGGTCGGCTTGTCCCGTCCGATGACCGGAACCTCGATACCGGGGCCGGCCGGCTTTACGTCGAGGGGATTCTGGCGTCCTATCGCGTCGCGCTCATGTAAGCGTGCGCTCCCGAGCTGGGGCGAACGCGTCTCTGGATGTCGGATGTCGAGCCTTTCGTACGCCGGGTGGGGACCGGCGGGAGGAGTTGGCCCGCGGTTCTGAGTTGTACCCGGGCGTTGATAGAGCCATCCTTCCCCCTAGGCGCGGGTTTCCTTGCTCTCCTACATAATTCCCAATAGCACAATCACATCCCATGACATGATGAGCTCACCGAGATTATCCGTCCATGAGCTTGGGCATTTGGTAGCCGCGAAAGCTAATGCGGTGGAGGATGGTGGATGGCTCAACCGAGGCTGGCACAGAGTCGGTTGACTCCAGAACAATTCACTAGGCTCAGAACCGACGCCAATGCCTTTTTTCTGGCTAGCAGGCACATGTCAGATGAGCTTGACCGGACTCAACCGGCCCCGCTGTCCACCGCGTGGCTAAGCCTGACCACGGCTTGTATGGTCAACGCGGGGCTCACCCTGTAATTTCAGCTCAAGGCCGCGACAGCTCTCGCAGGACACTCCCATCCTTGGGGCCACGACTTGGCAAAGTTGTACGCGGCGATTCAAGACGATACGAAGGCTCGGCTCGACAAGATGTATCAGTCGTCGATATGCAAATTGTTGCCGCCAGGCGGCAACGTAGCTAGAGCCTTCGTTCTGCGATCACGGCCGCCGTCGGTTCCAGATTCCATAACTCACGACCTAGGGGACCTAGCCGGCATGTTCCAGTGGTTTGCTGGCCATGCACTCTTTAGTCGTCGCTACAGCTTTGAGACGTTCTCCACCGATGCGTGGCAGACCGAGATTCATCGACCCTTTCGGCTGGGGTTTATCGATAGGGTGACGCGTTGGCTCAATGACGAACAGATCCGTTTTGAGTTTACAGGGTGCTAGGGTCTGCGGGTGCCCCGGGAGGTCAGCACAGAACCAGCCTCCTGGAATCAAGTTACTTTGGTGGGCGGTGCGGGACGATCTGGGCGGCTCATGGCCGAAAGTAAGGAAATGGGCCGGATGCGTGCGGACAGAGGGAAGCGTCGGAGCGCGAGGGTGGAAAGGTGGGAGCCCGGCTACTCGTTGGCCCGGATGACGACACGACCGCCGTCCTCAACTTCCACGTACAAGCTATGGCTGTCCAGCAATGCCATGCCCACGAGGGGCGTGCTGCCGACGGCATCAGCCTCAATATGTCGCAGCTTGCCGCCCCAATGCGCGGTCACACGGTGCAGACGGAAGCCAACTTCGGTATCGTCAGCCAAGATCGCCTTGCTGCTGAACACGTAGGGCAACGCTAATTCCGTGACCAGACGTGGAGGAAGGGTCAACGAGCCGCTGTAGCCGGTGTCTATCACGGCGTTCACTTCCCGTGTCCGTCCCTCCGGGCCACGGAGTGAAACGATCACTACGGCTTCGCGATTGGCGCTTACGAAGCCTTCTATCATCCGGTCCTCTGCAGGGAACTGCCCCCGAAGGTGCGCAGCGTCGGATACCCGACCCTCACCGCCCAAACATCAAGGGCGGGACGCCGTTCTCGCAGAGCGTCCGCTGCGACAAGGGCCGTGTCGGCGATGGCGTAGTCACCGGTGTCCACGTCTATTGCCACGACTTCCCCGTGGTGGTCGGCCTCGACCTGCCGCCGGATGTCCCGTTCGTATATCTCGTCGCCCAAGCGGGCGGTCTCTTCCAACGGGAGGGTCGGTACGGCTGGCTTGGGCACTGGGGTTTCCGTGCCTCTCATGCGTCCCCCTTCACGGCGTGCTTCGCCACTTCCGATTCTACCAACTTGTACGAATGTGAGACATAGGAATAGGCTATACATGGGTACGGACATCCTGCACCGCAAGAGCGTCGTCCGAGAAGAGATTCAAAAGCTAGTTCTGCTCCAACTCCAGTAAGTGCTCGATTGTCTCTATTACGGTCCGCGCTTTGTGCACGATGCCCAGGTCAAGCATTTCCGAAGACACCACTACGTTGGTTGGCTGCGCAAGCAGCAGCCCGCCGTTTGTCCGCTGATAGCCCGAACCTAGAATACCAAGGAAAAAGACTCGGGGTGCGCCCCCAAATGATAGACCGCTATCCGCCCTCCGTCGCATGCCGAGTGGATCATAGAGATACACTGGGCTACCGCTGCTTCCCGGAAATACGGAGGCATCGATCAAGAACCGTGGTTTTGCTTCATAGTCCACCGCGTAAGGGGTAGCGGTTATTCCTCGCCTTACAACTGGCAGATTATTCACCTGGTCATAAATGCCGTTAGGATAACCCACCATCCACACTTCTTCGACAGCATCCATATCTCTCGTCTGTTCGTCCATGAGCACTAGGTCTCTGGATACCGTGCAGTAGTAGACGTTATGCCCTTGGCGTCTAATGTTGTTGACAGCGAGCTTAATAGAGATGGCAGCCACATCTACTTCCGCATCTGGATGCCCAGTCCACTGCCACGCCTTCTCACGACAATGCAGTTTATAGCTATGGTCAGACACCGGTTGTCCATTAGCGTCCGCGAGCGAGAAGGTAAGAGCCCCATGAAGCGAATCTGTTACGACATGCTTGTTAGTAACGAGAAAGGAGCCTTCGCCGCCCTCGGAAAACGGATAGCTGCAAATCACCCCCGTGCCCACGCGACCATCGTCGGTTGCAATACGGAGGGTAGTGAATAGAAGCCTTGAAGCTATGGTATCAGTGCGCATCATTATCGCCATTGTCATCGACGAACGTCGCCGCTCAGCCAACTCAATCTATTTTACACTATTGGAGGCTTCCAAGATGGGTGTTGGGGCATCTGGGATGCATCCCACTATGCTCGCCTGCATTCGTTCGGAGGGTGAGATGCGAAAAGGTCACAGTGATCCTAGCAACGTCGCAAAGTCGCCGGAATCTGCCGTATGCGGTGGCAAAGATGGAGATCCTCCTGTATCCCAACCGGGACATGTCGAAGGATCGGATGGCACCAGAGAGACCGCCGGCTCGCTGACCCGTCAACTGCCTCCGTCCGATTTTCCGTCTCGTTGGTGGCCCGTCGCCGGGCGGGTCGCAACAGGGTGGCATCTACCCCGTACCTTCGGGGAAACGTCGCTGGACATCGACTAGGCCGAGCCGATCACGAGGCTCTCCCCGAGCCTGCGGGGAACCGGAAGGCTGATTCGAGAACTTGCTGGAAACGAGCAAGGGGACGTTCAAGACCATTGCCACAGGCCTGAGTTGGTGGAAGGCACAACTCCTCAAAGGGCATACCTTCTTGCGCTTAGCATTACTTTGGCCTATATTGCAAGGGCTCCGTTGCACAGTGCCGCCGTTGCAGAAGTGCCGTAGAGGAGTGATTGCCATGTTCGAATCCAGCATTACCGTCAAGGGTCAGACCACGTTGCCCAAGGCCGTCAGAGACTCGTTGGCGGTAAAGGCAGGCGATAAGGTCCGCTATGTCATCGTGGACGAGGGAGTGCTGGTTATACCGGTACGACCTACCGGCCGTCTTTTCCGGAGCTTGAAGTATGACGGACCTCCTGTGAGCGTGGAAGAGATGGACAGGGCTGTCGCAGAAGGGGCAATTGAAAGATGGAAGCAGTCGACGCGAATGTAATCCTGCGGTACCTCGCCGGTGACAACCCTGAACAGGAGACGGCGGCCCGCACCTTGATGGACGGGCTGACGCCGGGAAATCCGGGCTTCATCTGCCGGGAGGTCATTATTGAGGTGGCATGGGTACTAGAGCGGAGCTACCGCTTGTCGCGAGCCCAGGTCGCTGGGGCACTGATAGATCTAACAGCCTCAGACAGTCTGGTGGTGGAGAATTCGGATGACGTGGCCGCTGCCGCGCACCGCTACCAACAAGGAGGCATTGGCTTGTCAGACCTCATGATCCTTTCGGCGGCTGAGCGGCAAGGAGCTATTCCCTTGCACACCTTCGACCGCGGACTTGCCAAGATGCAGGGAGCAATCTTGGTGAAGATCCCAGGAGATAACTCGTCATGAAGGACTCACAGACACCCGCAGCAAATATGGTGATATTAGCAATCTATAACGCAAGATATCGTCCGTCCTAATTGTGCCATGAGCACGAACATTTGCCAGGACGATTGATGCCACGTCAAACGGAGGCAGACGCCAAAAGTGCTTTGGGTGGCCTGCTTCAGACCATGCTGCCCAAGAGTCACGTGCGTTCGGAGAATATGAAGGCAGTCGCCGAACTTCCGGGCTCGCGGCCCGGCATTCCGATTACCGAACCCGACCGCGCTCGCGTTGTGTTAGTGGCCGAGTACCTGGCCGCCCCGTCGGTGGATCCCGAAGGCAGAGAATGGCTCGGTCTGGAGGTGGCGGCCAGCGGGCGCATCCTCAAAGCTGCCATCGCGCTTCGCTACCCTGAGAGTGTCAGCGAGGCCCACAACCTTCCGGGCAGCTTCGTCCAAAGCTAACTTATCATTCTGTGTCTTCACGGAAAGTACAGCCGAAGCCAACCGCTTCCCACAGTCTGGCTGGCTGGAGCGTTCGCTCGACGACCTTGCTGACATGATCCGCTTGGTGTCTGTGCCAGAGCGCGCGGTAGACGATGCGACTACCACACTTCAGGAGGGTATCGGCGGGGCGGCGAAGGTGCTGGACGAGATGAAGGAGATTCGCCCTCGCATCACCACAGCCATTGCCCGGTTTCTTTGCATGCTAAATGTGCGTCAGACCCGCCGAGTGTCCTGCGCCATTGTCGCCGACGGCTCGGTGTTCCACGAGCGCATTGCTGGGGATGAGCGAGTGGGTCAATGTCAAGCCTCTGGCGTTGGTATGCGGCGAAAGTGTATCGGTCCTTTGCCTCCGCAGACTGATCGAGTAGCACTTGCGTACCTGTGAATCCATCTTTCACGACCTGAAGGACAAGGTGATCAAACACGTCTACCGCGCAGACGCCGGCCCAACCGCGCCCTGCAAGACTGGTGTGTCGCCTGGGATCTTTTGGCCTTCGGTCAAGACAACCAGGCTTCAGTGCAACGCCTCGTTGCAAGGTGGCGCGGGAACCGACGGTGAACAGTGGAAGTGCATGACTAAGGGGTTATCAATTGGTAAGCTACAAAGGCCGGGCGTTTTACAATGACACTAGTTGCATCACACTTCGAACGCGTCAAGCGGCGGCTACAAGCCGAGGGACATGCGGCACGATCTTTCAAACATGGATTGAATAGAGGGCAGATTAGAGAGGCCTTTGCCAGGGAGTTTCTGGCCCAGAATATGTCCTCTTTGTGGGACATAGGAACAGGAGAGATTATCCACAAAGACGCAACACCAGAGGAAGACAGGCCGCAGATCGATATTGTAGTATACAACAAGAAATTTCCTAAGCTATCCTTGGCTGTCGATATCGATTTGTTCTTTGTTGAGGCAGTCTCATCGTTTATAGAGATTAAGTCAAGATTGACCAAAGATAATTTGAGAACAAGTGCAGCGTCGGCAAAGAAGGTCAAGAGCCTAGCCAAGCTTTCCAGCCAGGGGATTAATCCGGCAGGACTAGTGGATCAGCCCAGACCATATTCCTTTGTCTTCGCATATGATGGTCCTCGAAGAATTGAGACTGTCCACAACTGGCTTAAGGATGTAGCAGCTGAGGCTGACTATGGTATTGACTCCCTTAGAGAGTGTACACCAGCTGAGCGATCTTTTTTCGACCATCGCTTCATAGATGGTGTTTTTGTTCTTGGACGAGGCTTTGTGTTTCTCGATTCACTTCCGTTCGAGAGCAAGATTCATCAGGCGATTGATATGGGGCACAACATTTCCCCAAGAGAAGTATGGATTTACGCTCGTGAACGAGAATTGCTCATGTTGTGGGCGATAGTTAACGAGATAAACCGTCGCCTGCTTTGGAGCGAGTCAGATTTGACCGACTATTTTGGAATCGTTAACTTCATGCTCGACAACGCTGAGCGCAGCAGGGTGATTGAACCTGAAAGCGGTTTTCCTTAGGATAGAGTTGATTTCTCTACTTTGAGAGACGAACTCAGACTTTGGGAAGTCTGCCCTGCATCCAGGGAATTACTGCTGTCAATGGCCAGGAACGGCAAGTAGGACACTACGGACCGCTGACAGTGGCCACCGGCATCTACTTGGCCTGAAGAGCGCTGACGGCCTCCCAGCTGCCGGGCGTGCGCCAGACGTGCCCGAGCGGCCCCTGCGCGGCCACCGCCGGCGCGTGGGTGATCCACAGGGGGACGTCGACCCCGGACCGGTCCAGCTCCGTCCGGGCCACGCGCAGGAAGTGGATGGCCGCCAGATCGTCATGGGCGACGATGAGCACGGCGGGCGGCGCCCCAAGGTCGTCCGTGGGTCGGGACGACGCGTAGTAGCGCAGGTAGGGCGCCAGCCGAGCCGTCATGGTGGCGGGCCGCACGGCGCGGCGCTCCCATTCGATGAAGAAGGCCCAGGTCGTCGCATCGCGCCGCAGGACGCCGAAGGCGTCGGGATGCACGGCGCGCCGCGAATGACCGTGCCGGAAATATCGTGACGCCCGGTGGGGCGGGTCAAGCTGCCCGAACTCCCATCCCAGGGCGCGCGCCTGCCGGGCCATGGTCGCGACGAAGGCGTGCACGGCAGCGGTGTGCGCGACGTTGCGGAGCAACTGGCGGCTCCGCGCGCCGGTGACGGTGCGCCAGGTCAGGGGGCGAGCCGCGTTCAAGGGCGCGGCGCTCCAGCGCTTCCTGGCGGCGCCCACGGCGGCACGGTCCCGCCGGGCCAGCAGCGCCAGTCCCCGGTCGGTAACAACCAAGCGGCGGCCGTCGATAGGCGCACGGGTCGCCAAGCCGAACCCTTCAAGTCTGGTCAGCACCTGCGACACCCGCGCTTGCGAGACGCCCAGCAGCCCCCGCAGGTCGTCCCGGCTGATCCAGGGCCAGTCGGCAAGCAGGTCGAGGGCGCGCGTCTCGGCGGGTCGCAACCGGACCGGCAGGAGCCAGTCCGGCGCGTCCCGGCCCGGCGCGTGGCGCTCGATGTCCTCCGGCAAGGTCGCGCGCGCCGGCACCGGCTCCGCGGGCAGCGTGCCGCCCGGGTCCAGGGCAGCGAGGGCCGACGGCAGGTCGACGATGGCGTTGATCCTGGGCGGGCGCCACGCGCGATGGTCGGGACCGCCCCAGATCGCGTCCCGCTCCAGGGCCAGGAAGGCCGCCAGCGGGGCGTCCGCCAGCCGTCGGCGGGCGTCGCGCAGCCGCACCTCGTCGGGCATGAGCAGCAGGACGCCGCCGGGGCGCGGTCCCTCCCGGAGTCGCCAGAGGCGCTTGGCAAAGCCGGTGCGGTCGGCGGTGCGGCCCTGCCGGACGATGCCGACGGTGCGCCCGCCGGGGAGGATGACGGCAGCATCGAGGGGCTGCGCCCGGTACCAGCGAACCGCCACGGGGCCCACGAGCGCCGCGATGGACGCCGCGAGCCGGTAGCCGACCGCCACGGTGTCGAGGCGCGCCAGCAGGAGGCGCTGCCACTGGGCGGAGACCGGACGCTGGCGGAGCAGGTCACGCACGGCGGTACCGTCCGCCCTGGCCACCACGCGCAATCCGGCGGCCGTTGGGTAGCAGCGCCGCGTCGTCCGCAGCAGATCGGTGGCGTGGGCGAGCGACGCCACCAGGCCCTGGCGTTCCAAATCGGCCACGATGTGATACGCGGCGCGGTCGGCCATCCCCGCAACGGCGGCCAGTTCCAACCGGTCGAGGTAGGGCATCGCGACCAGTCGCCGCAGCGTCTGGACCCGGCGGTCGCCTGGACTCACGAATCGTCGCGGCCGGGGTCAGCGGCGCCGGCCGCCTTCCGCTGCCGCCGGGTGCGGACGCGACGCGAGCGCCGCCGCGGCGCCTGCGGTGGGGCGGGTGCCGTCGCCGGAGCCTCGCCGGCCGTGATGGCCGTGAGTTCCTTGCGAAACACCTCCACCCGCTGCTGCGACGCCGCCTCCCCGGCAGCGATCTCCGTGGCGCTGGTGGTGTAGCCCGCCGCGGCGGCCCGGATGCGGGCGGCGATGTCGGCGTTGCCGGGCTGAGGCTTGCGCACCAGCATCGAGAAGGCGGGCATGCGCTCCGTGCCCACGGTGGCGCGGACATAGCAGTGATGCACGGGCAGCGACGTGATGTCGTCTTCGGACACCCGGTCCTTGCCCAACTCCCAGACCAACTGGCGGGCGTCGGCGCCGGCCACCTGGAACACCGCGAGGCACCCCACGTTGGCCAGCAGGGTGTCGCGCAGCGTGGGCGAGAGGTCGTCCAGCTTGGCCAGGCTTTGGGTAGCCAGCACGAAACTGGCTCCGAACTTGCCCAGCTCACTGAGCATCGACTCGTAGTCCACGCCGGGCATGGCCTGCAGCTCGTCCACGACCACCAACACGCCGCGGCGCTGGTCGGGCGGACGGCCGCCCTGCTCGCGGATGACGGCGTCCACCAGGTTGAGGAGGGACGCCCCGACCAGGGCGGCCACGTCGCGGCCCGCCGCGCCCTGCGCGGTCGAGACCAACAGCACCCCGCCGTCCAGGATGACGCGGCGCAGGTTGATGGTGGAGCGGGACTGGCCCAGGATGGCGCGGGCGCGCTTGGACGAGGCGTAGTAGGAGAGGCGGGTCTGGACCGGCGCCAGCGCCTCGGCCCGGTATTGGCGGTGCCAGGAGGCAAAGTCCCGCGCCCACCACTCGAGCAGATAGGGGTCGCTGACCTTGCCCAGCACGCCCCCACGGAACTTCCCGTCCGCGAGCAGCCGCAGCCCGTCGAGGATGGTGTACTGGTCGCCCGCCTCCGTGTCGGGGTGCGCGTTGGCCTCGTGCAGGCTCTTGACCATCTGCTCCAGGATGGATTGCATCCGGGGCCCCCACTGGTCCCAGAGGCCGCGAGCGACGCGCACCACCGAGTCCGCCGTGCGGTCGCGGTCGGCAAAGACGCGGGTGTCGAGGAGGTTGATGCCGGGCGCGCCCGTGGCGTCGCCCAGATCGACGAGCCGCACCGTATCCACGAGGTCCCCAGGAACCTGCGCCGCCAGGGCGTCCACGAGGTCGGCGTGGGGATCGACCACGACGATGGCGTCGCCGTCGCGCCCGGCGGCCTTCTCGCGCAGTTTGTGGGCGACGAGGTGGTGCATGAGGGTGGACTTGCCCATGCGGGTGCGCGCCACGTAGAGGTGATGCCGGCGCAGCAGGTCGGCGGGGAAGTGGATGGCGCGGGGAGGGCCCGCGGTGGTGGCGCCCATGTGGGCGCCACCCCTGACGCCGCGCGTCGTGGGGATGAGCGCCCGGGCGCCCGACCGCTCCACGAGGGGCGTCTCGTCCCCGGCGCCTGGCGGGTGCCACAGACACGCGGCCTCCCGCACCCCCAGGACGCTGCGCCGGCCAACGAGTCCCGAACCGGCGGGGTGCAGCCGTGGCGGGCCGGGCGCGACGGGCCGAACGTCGCTCGCCATGAAGCGCGCGCCGGCCGGGTTGTCGTAGTGGCGGTAGGCGGCGACCACCAGTTCCAGCAATTCCTCGGCGCGCTGGCGGCGGTCCCGCTGCGGCAGGATCGCGACGATCTGGACCTCGGCCTCGAAGGCGACCCGGGAGACTTTCTCCTGGATCAGCCGCGGGTCATGCGGGTGGGCGCGCGCTCGCTGCCACCGGTGCCAGGCCCAGGTCGCCAGGGCCGCGCCACCGACGACCCCGGCCCCCAGCCCGATGGCCGTCCACGTGTCCCCGGCCTGCACCCAGAGGTAGCCCCGATAGGCCGCCAGCGCCACCACGCCGATCACGGCCATGGTCACGCCGTCGGTGTGCAGGGGCTTGGTCTGGTAGGTATAGGTCGGGTCGTCGCGCGCGGCGCCCGGACGCGCCTGGGCCTTGGCCAAGTGCGGCTGCGACCAGTCGGGACCCAGGGCGCGCAGCAGCAGGCGGGCCACGACGCGCTCGCCGGGGCGCAGGGCCGACAGCGCGCCCAGCAGGGCGATGAGGGGATCCGAGCCGGGGTCCAGCAGGTCGTCGTCGCGGAAGACTCGCAGCGGCACGTACTCGGGGCCGCTGGACCGGAGGGTCGTGGACCACGCCTGCTCCCCCGCGTTCAGGCGCAGGGGATCCGCCGGCGGTGGCACCTTGTGGACGCGCGCCTGGGGATAGTGGGCCGCGATCTGGCCCCGCACCACCGCGTCGTCGCGGCAGCGGGCCATGAGCGTCACGCCGTCGGCATCCCCCGCCAGCTCCAGCGCGAAGGGCTCGGGGACCGCGACGGACTGGAGGAAGTTCTCCACGCCCAGCAGGGTGCGTTCCCCGGTGCGCGGCGGCGTCACCGCCAGCAGGACGGGCGCCGGCTCGGTGTGCTGGCGACGGAACAGGGTGGTCAGGGGATGGGACGGCATGTCGAGCTACCTGCCTTTCGTGGTGGGCGTCTCGGTGGGATGGCGGGCCGCGCCGCGCGGCTGGTGGCCGCCGCGGGTGGGCACGGCGCGCGTCGATCGCCACGGGCATTGGGATGCGCGGTGGTCGGCCTAGCCGTGGCGGTCGGGCCGCCACTCGATCACCTCGCACTCCTCAGGCGTGGCCTCGACGCGGATCGGGAACCGTCCCCCGCGGGCCAGGAGCAAGCCGTCGCCCCTGGGGCACGACAACAGCCAGCGCTGCAGGTCCTCCGGCAGGTCGAAGGCGTCACCGACCGTGGCGATGGCCGCCGCATCCTGCTGGAGCAACAGCTTGAAGGCCGCGTTCTGCAGCAGGGCGCGACCCGAGTGCCCCGTGATGAGTTGGGACGGATCCTCACTCAAGAGGTCCTGCACGTCCTGGGTGATGAACTGCAAGCCCAGGCGGTGCTTGCGGGCCCGCTTCGCCATCGAGACCATGAAGGCGGCCCCCTCGGGGTGCTGCATGATCGACCACACCTCGTCGACCACCAGCAGGCGAGGTTTGGGGTTCTGGGCGGCCGCGGCCCACACCGTCTCGGTGCAGACCATGGCCGCGGCCGGCCGCAACTCCGGCTCCAAGAGGCGCAGGTCGAAGACGGTGACCAGCGCCTCGGTGGCGAGCAGATCCTCGCCCTCGTCGGCGAGCAAATGCCGCAGGCTGCCGGTGGCGAAGGGCCGCAGCAGCTTGGTGAGGCCATCGTCCCCATCGCGTTCCAAGAAGGCGTAGAAGTCCTTGAAGCCCGTGCGGGTTCGCGACTCGGCGTAGTAGGCGGCGAGGGCGTGGTCCAGGGCGGCCCGCCGCTCGGCGCCCAGCCGCTCGCCGATCATCACCTCGATGAGGCGGCGCAGGCTGCCGACCCGCTGGAGCAACTCCTCGCTATCGCCCCGCTCGATGACGAAGGGGTTCATGCCCTGGCCGGGGACGCCGGGCGACAGCACCCGGCCGCCCACCGTGCGGGCCAGGTCGGCGTACTCGCCCTCGGGGTCGATGACATAGGCGACGACGCCACGGGCGAGGCCGCGCACCACGCCCAGCTTGGTGGCGAACGACTTGCCGCTGCCGGAGCGGGCCAGCACGGCGGTGTTGGCGTTGAGATGCGTGCCGTCGAACGGGTCGTAGATCACCGGCGCCCCGGCCCGCAGATCGATGCCGACCAGCGTCCCCCGACGGGTGTCCAGATCAGGCGGCGCGAAGGGGTACAGGCGGGCCAGGGACGAGGTGTCGAGGGTGCGCCACGCGCCAATGGCGTTGAGGTTCAACGGCAACGTGGACAGCAGACCCTCCCGCTGGCGGAAGCTCAGCCCGTCCAGCGTGCCCAGCGTGGCGGCGACGTGGGCCCGCGCCCGCTGGGTCGCCTCCTCGAGGGACGCCGCGTCGCGCGCGTGCAGGGTGATGGCCAGCGACGAATGAAAGAGCCGCTCCCGGCCGCGCTGGACCGCGTCGCGCAGCCGGGTCACGTCCTCCAGGGCAATCGCCGCCTCGGGGGCCATGGTGCGGCCCCGGCGCAGCGACCATGACTGCGCCGACTCGAACCGCACTTTCTGCCACTCCAGGGTCCGGGCCGCCTGTGCGGCGGGGATCGGCCCCAGGTGGAGGGCCAGGTCCATGGGCGTCCCGGTCGCCATGAGGCCTCGCAGGAACCCTGGCGAGAGCGACCGGGGCCAGTGGCCCAGATGCAGCGAACGGGTCAGGAGGTCCCCGACGCGGATGTCGCGCCGGTTGATCTCGACCGCCGCGGGCGCGTCCTCGTCCGTCTGGGTGGGGGACCCGCCCAGCGCCGCGGCGACGAGCACCATCCGCAAGGGACGGCCCGTCAGGGGATGGACCGTCAGGCCGGCGCGCGCCAGCAGCCCACGCAGCTCGTCGGCCCGGTCGACCTGGCAGATAGCGTAGAAGCGCCGGTCCAGGACGCCGTCCCGCGTCTCCAGGTCCTCAAGGAGCCGGTGCAGGGAGTCGGCGGCCGCCGTGGCCTGGTCGGACAGGGTGGCCGGCTGGGCGTCCCGCAAGGCCGTCCGCAGCCCGCCCAGCAGGGGC
Source organism: Chloroflexota bacterium (assembly GCA_034423235.1). GTDB lineage: Bacteria > Chloroflexota > UBA11872 > UBA11872 > UBA11872 > UBA11872. The sequence goes on from DAOUIX010000129.1 coordinate 15,786, forward strand.
GGATGCTGGCGCACGAGCAGCTGCGTGGAGAAGTCCAGGGCGTTGAGGGTCCCGGCGAAGGCGCCCAGCTTGGGCTCGTCCGGTTCCAGCCCCATCACCTCCAGCACGCCGACCTTCACCCCGTCGGCCCGCACCAGGCCGTCCTCTTCCACGTGGGAGAGCAGGAAGCCTTCGGCCAGGGGAAGCGGCGGCGTGGGTGGGGCCGCCGTGGGTTCCCGGCGGTGGACGCGGCGGGCACGGGCGGCCAGCCGGTGCAGGTTCGTACGCAGGGGGTTCACAGTCATCGCCTCCTCGGCGTTATGGGATGGGGACAATGCCGCGCAGCAGCGCCAGCGCCACGCCTTTGGCCGAGAGCACGAGCACCAACCCCGCGACGGCCCCGAGGACGGCGCTCCGGGCTCTGCCCGCGCCGCGCCCCTCAGCGCCCTCGACCATCAGGACGACGCCCGCCCAGACGATGGCGAACAGGCAGCAGCCGCTCGCGGCGTAGGCCATCGCGGTCAGCACCTGGTCGAAGGCATGCAGCATCGCCTGCTCCTCGGCTTGCGCCGCATTCAGCACGGCGAGGGCACGGCTGGGATCCAGGTGACCGCGGATTCGTCGACTCACCACGGCCACCGCCAGCCGAGGCGGTTGAAGAGATCGTGCACCTGCTCATCACTGAGACGCGTCTGCGCCGCAGGCGCGGGGCCCGGCGTGAGTGGCGGCAGGTTGAGGACTCGATAGGGGGCGTCGGACCCGACGCGCAGCGTCAGGGCCAGCGCCTCGCGTTGGTCGCGCGTGATGGGCTCGCGCTCCACCACCTCCGCCCGCACGTGCTCGGGGTGGACGATGGTCAGGGTGACGTCGCGGTCGACGACCGTGCTGGGGATTTCGAGGTTTGCCGCGACCGTGTGCTGCGTCGTCGTTCCGCCGGCATGGGTCACCGTGACCGTCTCGCTGACCGTCTTGCTGGTGCCCGGCCGCTCAAGTCGTACCGCCTCGGTGCGTTCCTCGATGCGCTCCGGGTGGTGGGTGAGGCGAATCAGCGGTGGCAGGGCGATCCGCAGCGTCGCCTCCACATCGGCCACCAGCGTCACGCGGTGGACGGTGCGGCCCGCCGTGACCGGCAGCCGGACCTTCGTCTCGCCGTTGGGGACCAACGTCGCGCTGGCGCGCGCCCCGCCGCTTGTGAGGGCGACCGTCCCCGTGATGTCGGTGACCTCGGCCTCCCGCACCGCCGTCACGCGTTGGGCGTGGTGGCCATCGGACGTGGGGAGGTCCACCGTCGTGTCAATGACGGACACGCAGTCGGTGGCCACCGCGCCCTCGATGCGGTCCGGTTGCCAGCTGAGGGCGACGACGCGGGCGTTGCAGAGCTCGCCCTCGACCGCGGGAAGCGGATAGGGCAGCTGCGGGCCTTTCAGGGTCACGGCCCCCGCCTGTCCCCGCGCGTCTTTCCAGGCGAACGCGAGGGAGGGCGCGGCGCCGGCGAGGGGCAGGCGGTAGATGACGCGCTCGCCCTGGGCGAGGGATGCCGTGGCGGTGACCGACGGTTGCCGGTGATCACCGAAGGCCCGGACCTGCAGCTCCAGGTCGGTGGCCGCGCGCAGGGCGACCGTGGCGCGATCTCCCGTCACCGCCAGCTCCTCGACGAAGAGCCGTCGTCCGGGGACCGGCGCGGGCATCTCGAACTCGATCTCGTCCTGCCAGGGCTCGTCGGCCAGCGCCACGGGCGCCACGGGGATCGACACCGTCGCCAGGGCGGCGATGGCCAGGGCGATGCCCCAGCCCGTGCCACGCTTCGGTTTCCGGGTCGCGGGCGGCCGGCCGTTCCGTGGCTTCCGCCGCAACGTGCGCCACCGCTTGCCGAACCAGCTGCGGGGCCGTAGCAGCCGCCGTTCGCGGCGGCGTCCCTTGCGCGGGCGCCGGCGGCGGAGGCGACGCCGGACGCGCCGCGGCAGCAGCCGGAGCCGCTCCGCTGCGGTCGGCGTCGGCAGAGGCGCCTGGCGCCGCAGCAGCTCGGCCTGGGTCCCGGCGTAGCGACGCGGTCCCAGCCGGAACCGCAGCAGGTCGGCGGCGACCAGCGGCAGCCGCCGGCCCCCGATCCGGCCCACAACGGCCGCCAGGCCAAACAGGCCCAGGACGACGGCGATCGCGAGCCGCAGCTCAGACGATCCGATGGGCAGGACGCGGGTGGCGCCGTAGGCAAGGGCGCCCACCGCCGTCAGCGCCACGATCTGCGGGAACGTGAACCACAGCAGGACGCGGTCCTCGGCCTGCACGTGGGTCGGGACTTCGTGCTCGTGCATGGGGTTTGTCCTCCTGGTTGCCTTTCCTTCGTCCCGGTGGCCGCCTAGCCGCCGGTGCTGGGGGGCGCGGGGGTGATGGGGGT
>DAOUIX010000130.1:0-5048 GCA_034423235.1 Chloroflexota bacterium
GACCGGAAGAGGCGGGTCGGAGACGCGGCCGCTGCGAAGGAACGGCCACGGAGCCGGTGTTCGAGGCATGGCGTCACGAGACGAGCGAGTACATCCTGCGTCATGTTGTGACTGAAAACCATTCATAGCGTGAATGAATAGTCGTCACGGCTCGTGCGTTAGCTCGGTTTGCCCGGATCAGGCGATATGTGCCAAGCGACCGCGTCACGTTGCAGGCACCGATCCACGACCCCGGAGTTGTCCGGATTGTGCCTAGCGCGTCGGGCAATGGACCGCAGACGGCGCTGGGTTGCAGGTGGGTTGACGGATGTGGCTCTACTCGGGCCCCATTCGGCGAACTCAGGGCAGGCTCCGCGACGGGCTCGGAGCAGGCTCTTCGACAGACTTCAGGCCGGCTCACGACGAACGGGTTGGGGAGGTCCCAGGCTGCGCGCAGCCTGGGCCACAAGCCATGAATGTTCGGGGGCGTGGGAGACTGGGGAGGGATGATTGGAGGGTGGGTGGATGGCGACGCAGACGCCGATTCCGGCGCCGGAGTTTCCGGAGGGGTTGGAGTGGGCCAATACGCGGCGGCCGGTTCGCATGGCGGACCTGCAGGGCCGGCTGGTGATCCTGGACTTCTGGACGTTCTGCTGAATTAACTGCCTGCAGCTATTTCCGCAGTTGCGGAAACTCGAAGAAAAGCACGGTCCGGCACTGGCGGTGGTGGGCGTGCACACGCCGAAATTCCCGGCGGAGCGCGAGACGTTCAACGTGCGCTACGCGGCGCGGCGTCACCGGCTGGAGCACCCGGTAGTGAACGACCGGGATTTCCAGATCTGGCAGACGTACGGGGTGCGGGCGTGGCCAACGATGGTGTTTGTGGACCCGCTGGGGCACGTGATCGGGTTTCATTCGGGCGAGGCGCCGTTCGAGGCGCTGGACCGGGCGGTGACGCGAATCCTGAACGAGCACCGGCCGAACGGCGTGGTGACGGACGCGCCGCTGGACGTGATGGAGCAGGCCCCGGATTCGGACACGGGGCTGGCGTTTCCGGGGAAGGTGCTGGCGACGGCCGACGCGCTGTATATCGCGGACTCGGGGCATCACCGGATCGTAGAGACGGACCACGAGGGCGCGGTGAGGCGAGTGTTCGGGTCGTCGCAGGAAGGGCACCGGGACGGAGCGGCGTCGGAGGCCCGCTTTACGTATCCGCAGGGGCTGGCGGTGGTTGGCGACGACCTGTATGTGGCGGATACGGAGAACCATCGGATCCGGCGAGGGGACCTGGGGTCGGGCGAGGTGTCGACAGTGGCCGGGACGGGGGCGCGGGGATATCCGGCGCCGGGATCGCATCCGGCGCTGACGGCGGAACTGGCCTCGCCGTGGGATCTGGCCTGGCACGAGGGGCGGCTGTTCATCGCGATGGCGGGGATGCACCAGGTCTGGGTGATGGATCCGGCGGACGGGGCGGTTGGGCCGTATGCGGGGTCGGGGATCGAGAACTTGCAGGACGGGCCGCTGGACACCGCGCAGCTGGCGCAGCCGAGCGGACTGGCGGTACACGGGGACCGCTTGCTGGTGGCGGATAGCGAGACGAGCGCGATTCGCACGCTGCCGCTGGATGGTCGAGGCGACGCGCGGACGATTGCGGGCGTGGGCCTGTTCGACTTTGGGGACGTGGACGGTCAGGGCACGTCGATCCGGTTGCAGCATCCGCTAGGGGTGGCGGCGGGGGCCGAGGGCGTCTTCATCGCCGACACCTACAACAACAAGATCAAGGCTGTGAATCCGGTCCAGCGGCTGATTACATCGTTTGCCGGGGATACGGAGCATGGGGATGCGGACGGCGAGCTGACTGCGGCGCGGTTTCACGAGCCCGGCGGGGTGTCGCTGGCCGACGGCGTGTTGTTCGTGGCGGATACGAACAATCATGTGGTGCGGCGGGTGGACCTGGCTGGCCAGAATGTCAGCACGGTGGAGTTGAGCGGCCTCTAGGCGGATCAACCTAAGGCTCACCACTGGCGGCCAGGTAGCTATCGCGTGTCGCCTTGTCTGGGTTTATTCTGGAGCGGTCAGCGCCGACACCCTGGGAATTGATACGAATGTTCGCGACGTTTGGACGGACTTGGCAGCTCACGAAGATGAGTTGGGGCGTGTTGCAGAGCGATCGGAAGCTGATCGCCTTTCCGATCATGTCGGGGGTGGCGCTGGTAATCCTGGCGGCGCTGTTGACCGGCGTGGGGGCCGGCGTTGGCACGTTTGGTCGCCTCGCCGAAGCCGAGACCGCGGGGTTGGCCGAGGCGGACATCGCGCTGCTGGCCATCACGTATTTCCTGCTGGCGTTCGTGATCATCTACTTCAACGCGGCGCTGATCGGGGCCGCGATGGTGCGGCTGGCCGGCGGGACGCCGACGCTGGGCGACGGGTTCCGGCTGGCGAACTCACGTCTGCCCCAGATCGCGGGCTGGGCGCTGATTTCGGCGACGGTTGGACTGATCCTGCAGATCCTGCGGAACCAGTCGCGGGACAACTTCCTGGGGCAGATTGCGCTGTCGATCGTGGGCGGCGTGTGGGCCTACCTGACGTTCTTCGTCGTGCCCGTGCTGGTGGCGGAGGAGACGGGGCCGATCACCGCGATCAAGCGGTCCGGTTCGCTGTTCAAGCGGACCTGGGGCGAGCAGGTGGTGGCGAACTTCGGGTTCGGCATTGTTGGATTCGTGGCCGCGCTGATCGGGCTGGTGCCGGCCATCCTGGTAGGGATGGTTGTGCCGATGGCCGGGCTGGTGGTCGGCGTGGTGACGGTTGGGCTGGCGATTGCGACGGTTTCCACGCTGGAAGCGATCTTCAAGGCGGCGCTGTACGGCTACGTGGCCGACGGGAGCGTGGGCGAGGGCTTTGACCGCAACACGCTGGATAGCGCGTACGGTCCCGGACGCGGCGGGCACCGCGGCTTCTAGGCGCCTGTGAGCGAGAGTCACACCGGGAAGCGGGCGGCGGTTTACGGCGCCAGCAGCGGCATGGGTCGCGCGACGGCCCTGGCGCTGGCGCGGGGCGGGGCGGACGTGGCGGTGCTGGCGCGAACCGAGGATGCGCTGGAAGCGGTCGCGAGCGAGATTCGGGGAATCGGGCGCCGGGGTGTGGCGATTCCCGTCGATATCCAGGACGCGGGCGCGGCGCGAGCCTCGGTGGATTCCGTGGTGGAGGCGCTGGGCGGCATCGACATCCTGGTGTACGCCACGGGCTGGAACATTCCAGGGCGGGCGCTGGAGTTGCTGAGTTCCTCGGACTGGGAACTGATGCAGCGGACGAACCTCTGGGGCCTGTACGACGTGACGCAGGCGGCGCTGCCGGCGTTGCGCGAGGCGGGAGCTCGGCTGGTGGTGATTTCATCGGCGGCGGTGCAGATTCCCGACATGTCGGGCGTGGCGTACCAGAGCACGAAGCACGGGGAAGCCGGGTTCGTGTACGGGATGATGCACGAGGAGGCCGGGAACGGGATCCGGGCGACGATGATCTTCCCGGGGTTGACCGAAACCCCCATGATCGACCGGCGGCCGGCGCCGACGCCGCCGGAGATGATCGCGAACGCGCTGCAGCCGGAGGACGTGGCCGAGGCGGTGCTCTTCGTCACATCGCTGCCAGCGCGGGCCTACGTGCCTGAGCTGGTCCTACTGCCGGCGGCTATTCAGCAGCGCTAGTTGGCGAGCGGTCGCCCGGCGCGGCTGCGTATGCTGGCGTGGCGGTTCGCGGTCGGGAGGTTCAGCCATGCCGTACGACCCTTCGCTACACCTGTTGTGTCACCCGTGGGAACTGCAGACGGTGGTGCACATGCGCCGGACCTGGAACCGTCCGGCGCGGGTGCAGATGGATCCGGTGCTGGCGCCGACCGAGCCGTGGGAGGGTACGTCGGTGGCCTGGAGTACGGCGTTCTACGACCAGGCGACGGGGGTCTTCAAGCTCTGGTATGAGGCGTGGAATCCGGATCGCCCGGAGCCGCTGGACACGCCGGTCTGCTATGCCACGTCGACCGATGGCCTGACGTGGGACAAGCCGGAGCTGGGGGAGTTTGAGTGGGACGGGAGCCGGGCGAACAACATCTGCTGGATGATGCGGCGTGAGAGCGCGCCGTGGGACTACCTGGATAGTCCAAGGGTGTTCGTCGATCCGGACGCGCCGGAGGCGGAGCGTTACCGGATGGTCATTTACGCGCGGGTTCAGGCCCTTCGGCGGCACGCGTTCTTCACGCTTACCAGTGTGGACGGGATGCATTGGACGTGGCGTGACGAGCCGTTCCTGACCGAGAGCGGGGACCGATTTCACTGCATCTACGATGACCGTCGGGGCGAGTATTGGGTCACGTCAAGGCGCGCGCACATCGAACGGGACATCCGTTGGGACCCGCCCGTCCCGCGGATTCGCAGCGTGGAGCGCTGGCGCAGCCCGGACCTGCGTGAGTGGACCGGGCCGGAGATGCTGATGCGGCCGGACGACGCCGATCTACCGGACACCGAGTTCTACAGCATGTATCCGATGACGGCGGGGAACGGCTACCTGGGGTACCTGGAGTTCTACGACCGGTTCGTGGAGCGCCTGCACACGGAGGTGGTGGTGAGCCGCGATGGGGACTACTGGCAGCGGCTGGAGCGGACGCCGTGGCTGGACCGGGGCACCGAGGGCGCCTGGGATGACATGTGGGTGTTTCCGGCCAGCAACGACCCGCTGGTAGTTGGGGACCGGATGCTGGTGCCGTTTTGCGGCCGTGGCACGGCGCACGGGGGACGGCGATACCGGATGGAGCCGGCGCGGTGCCGGATTGGGCTGTTGGAGTTCCAGCGCGACCGCTGGGCGGCGCTGACGGCGGGGCAGGACGGTGGCGAGTTCGTGACCGAACCGGCGGCCGTTACGGGTGACCGCCTAAGCCTGAACGTGGACGCGGAGTTCGGTGACGTTCGGGTGGCGGTGCTGGATGAGTTTGGAGGGACGCTGGAGGGTTACGGCCACGACGCGGCCGTGCCGATTGAACGCGACGCGATCGAGGCGCGGGTTACCTGGGACACGGGCGACTC
>DAOUIX010000131.1:0-5373 GCA_034423235.1 Chloroflexota bacterium
GAAGCCGAAATCATTCAGGCCGGCGGCCGCGCCGCCTACGTCCACGCCGACGTCGGCGCCATGTCTGGCTGCGAACGCATGGTCCAGACCGCCCTCGACCGTTTCGGCGGCATCTACGCCCTCGTCAACAACGCCCGGTGGCACCCCCACGACAAGCTTGCGGACGTCACCGAGGCCGACTGGGACCGCAGCCAGGACGTGCTCATCAAGTCCCACTTCATGGCCTGCAAGCTCGCCATTCCCCACATGATCGCCGGGGGCGGCGGTTCGATCGTCGGCATCTCGTCCGCCCACGCCATCCAGGTCAACGCCATCGAGGGCCCCTACGAAGCCGCCAAGGCCGCCATCAACGCCCTCATGCGCAACGTCGCCGTCGCCTATGGCGAACACGGCATCCGCGCCAACAGCATCCTGCCTGGCGGCATCATGACCGACGTCAAGTACGAAGCCGCCGTCCACGACCCCACCCCCGAGCTCGACGCCCGCCAGGCCCTCCAAAACCCCGTCCGACGCCGCGGCGACGCCCAGGACATCGCCAACGCGGTGCTGTTCCTCGTCTCCGACCTCGCCAGTTTCGTCACCGGCGAATCCCTCGTCGTCGACGGCGGCATGTCCATCGAACTCCCCGGCTCCATCGCCACCCGCATGACCGGCCTCGAGGTCTAGAGGTCGGCCATCCAGGCCAGACGTCTCAGGGCCGTCGGCGGTCGGACGTCTTAATCGTTCTGTCGCGAGTACGCATTGATATCAATGCAATCATTGCTATCATGAATCGACGTGAGAGTCAGAGGCTCTGTCATGGCCAGCATCATCGTGCGCAACCTCGGCGAAGGGCTGAAACATCGGTTGCGCATCCGGGCGGCTGAGAACGGGCGGTCCATGGAGGAGGAAGTCCGCGACATCCTTCGAACGGCGCTCAACAACCAGCCCACGGCACCGGAGAATCTGGCAAGCGCGATCCGCGCCCGGTTCGCGCCTTTGGGCGGCGTCGAACTAGACCTGCCGCCTCGCACACCCATGCGCAAGCCGCCTCGATTCGACTGATGCGGCCGCGATGATCGTCCTGGATACCAACGTCGTCTCGGAGTTGATGCGCCCCGATCCCAGTTCCAGCGTTATGCACTGGCTGGCCGGACAGGCGGTCCCACGGCTGTACCTCTCCACCGTCAGCGAAGCCGAGCTTCGGTACGGCGTGGAGATCCTGCCGGCGGGTGAACGGCGGACCCGCTTACTGGACGAGGTGCAAGGAATGCTCACGGAAGACTTTGCTGGCCGCATCCTGCCCTTTGACCGCGCGGCAGCCCACGCCTACGCCGTGATAGCCGCTGCTCGACGCGCTGCCGGGCGTCCAATCAACCATGCCGACTGCCAGATCGCGGCCATTGCCCGTTGCCGGGGAGCCTCGGTCGCAACAAGAGACGTAGCGGGTTTCGAGGGAAGTGGGATTGGATTGATCGATCCCTGGACGGATCGCTAAATCCGCTTGGGGCGATCACGGGAATCAACGATGGAGATCCTTGACACCGAATCCCTCGCCCGCGAGTTCCGTTCCCGCGTCAACGCCCTGCCGTCTCCCAAAGTGCCCCGCGTCCGTCCCATCCGCCGCGAATTCTCCAAAACAATCTCGTCCGCCCAGCCCGAGCAAGTGCTTCAGTTCGCCGAACGCCTCATAGACCTCGATCTCCGCATCTGGGCCTACGAAATCGTCCATTACCACCGCCCCACCCTCAGAACCCTCGACGCCGCAACCATCGAGAGCCTCGGCCGGGGCATCGACGACTGGGCCTCGGTCGACGTCTTCGGCGGCTATCTGGCCGGCCCCGCCTGGGTAAATCGGCAGATCAGCGACCAGGACGTGCACCGCTGGGCCAGGTCCCCCGATCGCTGGTGGCGCCGCACCGCCCTCGTCGCCACGGTCGGCCTCAACCTCAAGGTCCGAGGCGGCTACGGCGACGCCCCCCGCACCCTCGCCGTCTGCGAAATCCTCACCGACGACCGCGACGACATGGTCGTCAAAGCCCTCTCCTGGGCCCTCCGCACCCTCGCCAACCACGACCCCACGGCCGTCCAACACTTCCTCACCACCAACCACCACCGCCTCGCCGCCCGCGTAATCCGCGAAACCCGCAACAAACTAACCACCGGCATCAAAAACCCACGAAAGAGACCCGCCTGACCAGCCCGAAGGTCTGGGTGTAGCTCCCACTCACGACCCTAGGCAAGGCGCGTCCCTAGCTCCGACTCCCGAGACGGCGTTGCGATTCACGTCACGCGACCTGTCGGTCATGGCCGGGATCAGCCCACCTCCCGATAGGTCGGACCGTCGCGGTCAATGCGCTCGGCGATGCACGTCAACTGGTCAACCATGGCGTCAAGCACTGCCTCTCGGTCGCCAGCGGCGGGCAAGACGATCGGGACGCATACTTGCTTGCTTCGCCATTGCAACCCTGGTTCCGCCAACGAGCCAAGACGGCCGCGCACAATTTCCAAATTCACGCAGGCATTTGAGCCGTCATAAAAGCACAGCCATACCGGGCTGTCCGTATACTTCGCGGCCGCAAAGTCGATCCCGAACCAAGCGGACGCACCGCCAAGGAGCAGATGCCTGCCGTGGAAATCAAATTTCTTCGCTTCGTATAAGTGATATCCCGCTCCCACGCCCAGTCTATGAGCGTTGGCCCAACCCGACTGCTCGACGCGCGTTATAGCCGCCTTGACCAACTGCTTCAGGTTGGCTACACGTTCCGGGTTGTCGCCCTTGATGGCGTCGGCGGCAAGCCCCTTCAGTTCAGCGATCTCGTAGCCCGCTTGACCATCGTTGTCTTGCTTCGCTCGTTTCGCTAACTCGTCAAGCAGGTATTCCCAACTCGTGAGGATCAAGCGGCGCTGGCCGGCTTTGCTTGACGCCGTTCTCAAACCGCCGTCTGTTTTGGAACATCCCAACTCGTGGCCCTTCTCGCGCAACCGCTCCACCAATTCGCCCCACAACGAGCCTTTGTCGACACGCCACGCCGGTGCCAGGAACAGCAGCACGGCCGGTCTGTCGCACGGTAGTTCTTCCCAATAGGTGACGGGCTGATGGCGGGTCAGTTGCGCCCAGAACTTGGACTCGATGAACGCCAAGAGGTTGCAGTTGTCATCCCAGCAGGCCATGTCCGGCACGGCCCCATGCGCAAGCTTCCCCCACGACCGCACCTTCGCGATCGGCGACGTCCCACAGTTTTCCTCCAACAACTCCGACAACGCCCCCCTCGCCGAGTCCGAACGAGACAACACAAAAGCCAGCGCATCCGTCGCCACATCCTCCAGATCACTCGTATACCACCGAGCAACAAAACTCAGCAGACTCCTACTCTCGCCCATCGTCAACATCCTTCATGCGTCTCATGTTCCCACCGCCGACCACAGGATCCGGCCCGACACCATGTCCATCAAACTCCCCGCCAGCGTCGTCGGCTTACCGAACCGGAGATCCGGCGCGCGACATGCCGCGTCGCCAAGGCAGTCGAACAATGTTTCCAGGACGATTCATTCGACCAGTCTGAATATCGAGATGTCCCCTACAGATGAGCGAACGACGCCTGCAGGGCCGTTGAAGGAAATGTCAGCTCGGTGGAGATCAGACAGAAAACCTCCTTCAATGTCCCTGATCTCTCCACCTCCGATGCGCTGCGACAGATTTCGCGCCAACCACTGTGACAGAGATCGATGCACGCCCGAGCCGCTCCCGCCGACCGGCAAACCAAGCTGTTCGCAAAGCTCCGGAAATCTACGGTCGTATTCGATAGCTAGCTGATATGCGGTGAGGAATGGGCGCCCAAGGTGATGGTGCCGGTTGGGGCGGTAGTACAGACCGCCCAGAATCTCTCGGATGTTGTTCTCGACCGTTGAACTCCACATAACGCTCTCATTCTCCGCCCCGGGGCCGACGATGCACGACTACCGACTCGGTTCGTACCCTAGGCGGCATGGTAAGGCCCGGGGCCAACTCACTTCCCGCTATTCCAAACTGTTCCTACAGGCAGCCCTAGGCGTATCTGTGGGCCAACGCGTCCGTCAGACGATCGGCGAGCGGTGCCTCGCCAATCTTCCGCAGCTGATCGGCAAGTTCCGGGCGCGATCGCGGCAGGATGCCCGCATCGCTCAATGTAGCGCGGGCGAGGTGGGTCAGCATTGAGACGTAATTCTCAGTAGCGGCGTCGTGATCGCCGAGCGCCTTCATCTCCTGATGGAGCTGCTGCGCTCGGCGCGCCCGCTTCCGGGCTTCGGCAGCCGAAGGCAGCGACAGCCGATCATTCCAGTCGGCCCGCAGGCGCGACCACCACTGCTCGCGCTCGAATAGCGGTTGGCCGAAGCGAACCGCCCACGAGAGGAAGTCGTGCCCTTTCGCCAGCTTCCGCGACACCTCAACCGCTTCGTGTTGCTGAAGGTCCACACCGATCGGCGGCCGCGAAAGATTCGGCCGACTCTCGCGATACACCAGCACAAGATCAAGGTCATCGCTCTCCGCAACATCTCGCACGGCCGAACCGGAGGCGACGATCGCCAGAATTGCCGTGGCCTGCTTCGCGACGGCCACGGCATCCATCGTCCAAAGTCGCGCCTTGCAGCTCGGCCACGACCGCACGGCTTCCAGCGCCTGGTTCGCCTCGTAGCGTTGGCGCACAGGTCGCTCCGTCACAAGCCGTTGCGTCATCGAGCCAGCAGTCCCTGCACGAGATCGACGTACGTCTCGATCATGCGGGTGGTGTCCTCAGGGTCCATCCCGAGAGGCGCAGGTGTGTCTCCATAAGCCTGGTGCTTGCGCATGGTGTTCAGGTCGATGAGCACGTCGCCGATGTCAGGCAGGCCGTGCTCCTGGCTCAAAAACTCGGCAGCCTCCGCCTTCGCGAAGTGACTTCCGGGACGGGGCTGCCCGAAATGTAGAACCGCGGCAACAATGCAGGCCTCAAGGCAATACAGACCGTATGACGAAATATCTGCCCAGTCCGGCGGATCTCACGATGCCTTCTGCACCGTTCAAGATGCGCCCGAGCGAGTTGGAGCGAATCCTCGGCGGATTGCTGCACCATGCCCGATCACGTCCCGTTCCGTAGTCTGATCTGAGTCTAACGGCAGGCACGCTTCCTGATCGTGGTGCGCGCCCCGCGGTTCTTAAGAGCCGAATGGTCTAGGTGGAATGTCTGCGGCCGGAATTGACCGAGCCAATCTCGTAGCTACGATCCTCCACATGGCAACATCCACCCCCACATCCTCTCCACCACCTGACCCATGACCCCCGACTACGACTGGCAATCCCTCCACCGCGACGCCCTCGTCATCGACTCCCACAACGACACCATCGCCGGCCTCATCCGCCGCAATTGCCAGAGC
>DAOUIX010000132.1:0-7577 GCA_034423235.1 Chloroflexota bacterium
GGTTCGAGTCCGAGGTCCTGCCACCAGGCGAAGCGGGCGTCGACCCAGTCCTCGTGGGATTCGTCGTCCTGGCCGGGCTCAACGAAGTACTGCAGCTCCATCTGCTCGAACTCGCGGCTGCGGAAGATGAAGTTGCCGGTGGTGATCTCGTTGCGAAAGGCCTTGCCGATCTGGGCGATGCCGAAAGGCATCTGCACGCGCGCGGTGTCGCGCACGTTCTTGAAGTTGACGTAGGTGGACTGGGCGGTCTCGGGCCGCAGGTAGGCAACGGAGGCGTCGTCCTCCACGGGGCCAACAAAGGTGCGGAACATGGTGTTGAACATGCGGGGATCGGTGAGTTGGCCGCCGTCATACGGGCATTTGCCGTCGGGCACGTCGTCCAGACGGAATCGACGGCGGCAGATTGGGCACTCCACCAGCGGGTCGGCGAAGTGTTCGATGTGGCCCGACACCTCCCAGATGCGCGGATGCATGAGGATGGAGGCGTTGAGACCGACGACCTCCGGGCGCACGTGCACCACGCGGCGCCACCAGGCGTCCTTGATGTTGCGGATCAGCTCGGCGCCGAGCGGTCCGTAGTCCCAGGTGCTGGCGAAGCCGCCGTAGATCTCGGAACTGGGAAAGACGAACCCGCGGCGCTTGGCCAGGGATGTCAGGGTCTCAAGGTCGGGAGCAGGCATGGGTGTCCTCGTGTGTATCCAGGGTCATGGGGATGGCGCGCGGTGTGACGCCACGTGGGTGGTGTTACGCCCCGGGCGCTGGCCGGGGCGCGGAACCCGCGCCCGCCCGTTCCAGGATATGGGCGGACGAGATGTCGCGTTCGACGACGGCGGCCGCGTAGGCGCGCAGAGCGGTGCGCAACTCGGCGCGGGTGCGGGGGTCGGCACGGAGGCGGGAAGCGCCGGCGAGACCTTCGTGGGCAATGAACCGCAGGGACTTCAATGTGTCGACGCTTAGCGCATGGCTGGCGTTGTCCTGCGAACACGTCGAGCAGATCACGCCACCGGTTCGTGGGGCGAAGGCGTGGGCTCCGGGTTCAATCGTTCGGCTGCAGACGGTGCACTGCCACAGTTCCGGCGCGTAGCCGTGCACGCCCAGCAAGGTGAGGGCCAGGGCGGAGAGCAGCGGTTCCGGGTCGGCGGCCCGCTGGTTCAGGGCGCCCAGGAAAGCGACCAGGGCGGCGTAGGCATCGGGCGCGGCCTCGCCGTCCTCGCTGAGGCCGTCCAATAGCTCCACGGCCCAGCCGGCGGCCGCAAAGGCTGCCAGGTCTTCGCGGAAGCGGGGATGAGTCTCCAGGCACTGGGCCTGCGTGAGCACGTCGAGATTGGCGCCGACGACGCCAACAAGCCGGACGCGGCTGAAGAGCTCGATGTGGGGCGCGAGCTGGCTGGTCGGCCGGCGCGAACCGCGAGCCACGAGACGGCGGCGGCCAAATTCACGCGTGAAGAGCGCGACGATCCGGTCGGCGTCGCCCAGGTCGCGGCGACTGAGCACGACGCCTTCGGCCTTGTAGGTGCTGGAGCGCTGAAGAACCACCACGGGCAAGCCTAGCGCGGGCCGGTGGCGCCGGAGGGCCCTCCGGCCGTCGGGCGGCGAATCACGTCCACGGTCTCCACGCGGGGTCCGCGGGTTCGCCGGACGCGCAGGATCCAATCATCGTGTTCCACCGAGTCGCCGGGCTGGGGGACTGCGTCGAGCCGATGCATGACGAACCCGGCTACGGTGGTGTAGTCACCGGACGGCAACCGACAGCCGGTGGCTTCGACCAGGCGGTCGGTGCGCAGCGTCCCGGAAACGACGAAGCGGTCTTGCCCAAACTGTTGCACGTCCTCCAAGGGGGCGTCGTGCTCGTCGCGAATCTCGCCGACGACTTCCTCGACGAGGTCTTCCAGCGTGACGATGCCAGCGGGCGAGCCGTGCTCATCAACGACCAGGGACATGTGGGCGCGCTCGCGGCGCATGGCCACCAGCAACTCGCCAACCAAGGCGGTGGCTGGCGTTACATGCAGCGGGCGAACGGCTGCGTTCGGCAGCGGCTGATCCATGGCGGCGGGGTCGATGGCCAGCAGGTCCTTGACGTGGATGAAGCCGGCGATGGCGTCCGGGGTGTCGCGGTAGACGGGAAAGCGGGAATGGCCGGTAACCACGGCCTGGCGCTCGATCTCGCGCACGAGCATGCCGGCGGGCAGCGCGTGGACGGCCGAGCGGGGCGCCATCACCTCTTCCACGGGACGCGAGGCGAAGCGAAGCGCGCGGTCGGCCAGTTGCTGCTGGGGGGCGCTGATGGCGCCGAGCCGTCGCAGTTCGCCCAGCATCGAGCCAATCTGCGCGGGCGTGTAGGCGGGCGCCAGCTCATCGCGAGGGACCACACCAAAGGCGCGGATGGTCAGATTGGCAAGCTCATTGAGAATCCAGAGGAGGCCACGCACGGCGTTGGCGTAGAACCGATAGGGCAGGGCGAGCCATAGCAGCGTGCGCACGGGTTCGGCGATGGCGATGTTCTTGGGGGCCATCTCGCCCAGGACCATGTGGAGCACCACGACGATGGTCAGGGCGATGACGCTGGCCAGCGCGTGCAACGGGGCGCCCGTCAGGCCGATCCGATCGGCGAGGGCCGCTTCCAACACGTCGGCGATAGCCGGCTCGGCCACAAAACCCAGGCCCAGGGAGGCCATGGTGATGCCCAACTGCGCGCCGGTGAGCATGAACGAGAGCTCGCGCATGGAGGCTACGGCCAGGCGGGCGGAGCGGCGGCCGTCGGCGGCTCGTCGTTCAAGTTCGCCCCTGCGGCTGGCGGCGGCAGCCGTTATGGCGACCTCGGCGCCGACGAAGAAACCGTTCACAACGAGCAGCAGCAGGGCTACCAGCAGCAGGACGGTGGTCATGCGACGCTCCGTCGTGTCTTGCCAGGGCGTTCCATGCGAATTCGGTCGATGCGACGGCCATCCATTGCGGTGACGCGGAAGGTCCAGCCGTGAAATGAAACGGCGTCACCGGCGCCAGGAATACGCTGCAGGAGTGTCACAACAAGCCCGGCCAGGGTTTCAAACCGACCCTCCGGCATCTCGAAACCCGTGGCCTCGCTGAGTTCGTCGCGTCGAATCCGAGCCGCCACGTCATAGGCGCCACCGTCCAGCGGCGTGACCAGCGTGGGTTCGGGCTTGTCGTATTCGTCCTCAATGCTGCCGAGCAGTTCCTCGACGATGTCTTCCAGCGTGACGATGCCGGCGGCCTGTCCGAACTCGTCATGGACGATGACCATGGCGTGCTGGGCCGCCTGCATTTCGAGGAGCAACGAGCGCAGGTCGCGGGCCGTGGGCACGACCAAAGCTTGCTGCGCCTTGGTCGATACCGGGGTAGCCGCGCGGGCAGGCGCGGGTAGCGCCAGGACGTCCTTCACGTGGGCAATGCCGACGAATTCGCGGCCATCGGCGTCCCGGATCGGAAAGCGCGAATAGCCGGTATCGATCGATGTGCGAGCCAGGTCGGCCAGATTGGCGGTGGACGAGATTGCGATGACCTGCGACCTGGGGACCATCACGTCGCCGGCGGTGGTGCGACCAAGGCCCAGTGCACGATCGAGGACCTCGTACTCAACACCCTCAATGGTGTTTTCGTGTGCCGCCCAGCGCAGCGCCTCGTGCATCTCTTCCAGGGATTGGAATCCCTCGAGCTCTTCACGCGGGACAAGCCCAACCGCACGCATTGAGGCGTTGGCCATGGCGTTGAGCAGTCGAATCACCGGCGAAAAGACGGTATTGACGAACATGGCCGGGGGCACGAAGAGCCGGGCGGTGGCCATAGGCCGGGCGATGGCCAGGTTCTTGGGGCCCAATTCGCCAAGGACCATCTGAATGACCGTGGCCATGACGAGGGCCAGCGCGGCGGTGAGGGCGACGAGCGTGCCGTTCTCGATTCCGGGGATCCAGGCAAGGGCGGGCCGCAGCAGGGGGCCGATGGCGTTGTCCACCACGAAGCCAAGGACGAGCGAACTGACGGTGATGCCGAGCTGCGCGCCGGAAAGCTGAAACGACAAGGTTTCGAGGCCCCGCCGCACAGTGCGGTCCCGCCGCGCGCCGCGGGCGGCGGCGGTCTCGACCTCGTACCGGTCGACCGCTACCAGTGCAAACTGCGCGCCCGCGAACAGGCCGTTGATGGCGATTAGACCGAGAAAGACCAGGAGGCCGACGAAAATGTCGATGGCTCGGCTCCCGGCCTATCTCGCGGCGGTCACAACGCGGGAGTCAGCGGCCGACCCGTCAGGCGGCATTGCCGTCTTCGCCAAGCCGGGTGACTTCCAACCGGGTGATGCGGGTTTCCTTGACCGCATGCACGCGCAGCACCGCGCCGGGGACGGTGACGGACTCGCCGACGGCCGGGACTCGGCCGAAGGCGCTGAAGGCCAGGCCGCCCACGGTATCCACGCCGTCGGCGCTGAGCGCCAGGCCAAGTTCGTCGTTGAGGTCCGCAATCGGCAGCCCGGCGTCCACAACCAGGCGGCCCGGGCCCAGCGCGACGATGGGCACGTCCGGGACGTCGTACTCGTCCTCGATCTCGCCGACGATTTCTTCCAGCAGGTCCTCGATCGTGACCAACCCGGCCGTGTCGCCGTATTCGTTCACGACGATCGCCATGTGGAGATTGTCGGCCTGCATCTCGCGCAGCAGCCGGTCGACGTACTTGGAATCGGGAACGAACAGGGGCTCGCGCACGAGCGAGCGCAGGTCGGACGTCTGGTTGGGCTCCAGCAGCTCGGCCAGACCGTCACGGACGTGGATGATTCCGATCACGTTGTCGAGGTCGCCCTCAAACACCGGCAAGCGGGAGAGCCCGTCGGCGTGTGCTGTGCGGAGCGCGGTTCGCAGCGGTGTGTCAGCGCTGACGGCCACGATGTCGGGGCGAGGCGTCATGACCTGGCGCACGACCCGGTCGCCGAGCTCTATGACGTTGGTAATCATCTCGATATCGGTGGCGTCAATCGCCCCTTCGCGGGCGCCTTCCACTGCCTCGATGACCGCGGCGTCCTGCGGGTCTGGTCCGCGCCAGGCTTCTTGCTCCCTAGGCGACAGCAGACGCTCGAACGGAAGGCTGGCGGGCAGAAACAGGAGGTACTGGCCGTAAATCAGCCACGAGAAGCGCCGGGCGATTCGAAGGGGACGTCGCTGGGCCAGAATGCGCGGGGTCACGCGTGCGCCGCCGGCGTGCAGCACGCTCAGGACGGCCAGCGACAGAACGACGCCAGCCGGCCGCGCCCCCATCAGGACGCCGAGTTGCTCGCCGATCGTGGTGGCCGCAAGCGCCGCTGAGGCAAAGATCAGCACGGCCGCGCCAATCCGAGCGCTGGCCCAAAACCGAAATCGGTTATTGAGCAGAATGCGGAGGCGGCGGGCGGCGCGGGGGTCGGTGCTGTCCAGGGAGTCAAGCGCGGTCTGTGAGAGCTCCAGCGCGGCGTTTTCGGCCAGCACCAGCAATGTGCTGACCACGGTCAGCACAAGAATGAGGGCAAGTCCTACCCAACTAACCGGATCCAAAAAGGATCCACTCCCCAATCGCGTGGCACAGACGGGTGCTCACGCCCAGATGCCGATCCCCGCTGGGACGCGGGGGCCACATCGCGGTCACTTGAACATCGCGGTTATGGACTCATCATTGTGGACTCGGCGGACCGCTTCCGCGAACAGCGTGGCGGTGCCGACTTGGGCAATTTTGCATCCTCCGGAGCAGGAGTTCAGGGGAACGCTGTCGGTGACGAAGACCTGGGTAAGTCCCGAGCGCCTCAGAGTGTCAAGGGCCTGGCCTGCGAAGATGCCGTGAATCGCACAGGCGTAGACCGCCTTCGCGCCCCTCTCCAGCAGTGAGCGGGCGCCCTCCGCGAGGGTGCCGCCCGTCGAAACCAGATCGTCAACGATGACGGCCGTGCGACCGGCCACTTCGCCAACCACCGAAAGCGTCTGGATTTCGTCGGGCGCCATCCGGTCCTTGAAAATGACGGCCAGTGACGAGTTTTCCAGGCGCTGGCTGAAATCGTACGCGCGTGCAACCCCACCCGCGTCGGGCGATACCACGACCAAGTCGTCCGAGGCTACGCGACGGAGCGATTCCGCGAGCAGTGGCGAGGCCTGCAGGTGATCGACCGGGATGTCGAAGAACCCCTGCACAGCGGGCGCGTGCAGATCCAGGGTTATGACCCGGTTGGCGCCGGCGGCTTCCAGCAGGTTGGCGACCAGCTTGGCGGTAATAGGCTCCCGGCCGGTCGACTTTTTTTCCTGGCGGGCATACCCAAAATAGGGAATCACCGCCGTAATGCGTCCGGCTGATGCGCGTCGCAGCGCGTCGATCATGATGAGCAGCTGCATCAGGTTCTCATCCACCGGCGCGGAGGTGGACTGAATGACGAAGACGTCGGTACCGCGGACGTTCTCGTTAATCTGCACGCGGGCTTCGCCGTCCGGGAACTGTTCGAGCCTGACGGATCCCAGCGGCTGATCGAGGCGCGTGGCGATTCGCCCGGCTAGAGCCTGGTTGCTCGAGCCGGCAAACACCTTGAGTTCGCCGTCCAGTGTCGTTGCCTTGTACGGCCTGCCACGCGGGACCGCCGACCCCGCAGGCACCCTGACCCGCCCATGATATCCGGCCTGGGAGAGGGCTCGTGGACGTTGACGGCTAGCGGCGCTGACGCTTGAGTTCCCGGCGGCGAAACGCGGCGTTGGCGGCGGCGAGTCGATCGAGGTCGTCGCAGCCAATCGCCTCGTCCAGGTCGGTCATCTGGTGCCCGGCTACTCGCCGGCCATCATCAATGGCCAGATCGACGAGCTGGGTGAGGTAGCGCTCGCCTGAGGTGGGACTGGCTTCCACGCGCGACAGCGCGCGCCGCAGCCAGGCGGCGCGGAAGGCCGCCGGACCGGCATTCACGGTGGTCAGCGCCAGTTCGTCCGCGCTGGCGTCTGCTGCCTCCACGATGCCGAGCACCAGCCCATTCGCCGCCAGGCGCACCCGGCCGAAGGCGCCGGGCCGCGGCACATCGGCCCACGTGATGGCTGCCACGGCATTCGTGTCTGCCAGTATGTTCACGACGCCGCGCACGGTCGCCGGGCGAACCAGGGGCGAGTCGCCATAGAGCGCGACGACAACATCGACCTCGGACGGCACGGCACCCAGACCGACTTCCACGGCGAAGGCGGTGCCGCGTCCGTCCGGCGGCTGGTCCACGGTCACCGCTCCCCCGGCCGCCGAACCGACGTTCATGCCAGGCCGGATGACGACCACCAGCGGATCGAGCCCGGCGACTCGCCCAGTGTCGACCACGTGCGCCAGCATGGGACGTCCGGCCACACGATGCATGACCTTGGGCACATCCGACTCGAAGCGCGTGCCCTGGCCGGCCGCCATGACGATGCCGGCGGCGCCAATCACGTTCGATTCAGGGTCACCGGCATTCATCGGCTGGGGAGGAAGGGTTCGAACCTTCGATCACGGATCCAAAATCCGTTGCCTTACCACTTGGCCACTCCCCACAGGGAAAGCGTAGGCAGGCGGTGTAGGCCGGTCAAAGCTGACGGTCGGCGTCGTCTGGCGGG
>DAOUIX010000133.1:0-15482 GCA_034423235.1 Chloroflexota bacterium
TGCGACAGGCTGCCCCAGTGTATACGATCTGATTACGAAGGGCAAGGCTGCCAGGGCTGGGAAGAACGGGAGCGGATTGAGCGTGGAACGCGAGAAGACTGGGAGCGTGGAGGGCGAGGTTTGGACGAGGCTGAGGCGGGCGGGACCTGGGATGTGTTCACTCGGACCCTGCATGTGTTCAGTTTCCGAGCCAATGTGTTCAATATTCGGGCCGATGTGTTCACGTTCGGGGCCAATGTGTTCACGGCGGCCTGGCGAGGCGTTCGCCACGACCAGACGGGACGGCGATCGGCGAGCAGCGGGCGATCGATGCCCGGCTGTGGGCTACCAGCCTGCGGCCGAAGCCTGGTGGAATCACCCGTTGCCCTTGAAATGTGAGTCCACCGACACGCGTGCGTGGGAGCTGGCAGGATCGAAGCGACCCACTCCACTTCCGCCGGTGGTAGGAATGGGCGGGTCGTGGCATGATTCCGGTGACACCGTGAGTGGGCGGCGATATCAGGGCCGGTCGGCCAGGGACTGAAGCGTGCCGACGCTGGATTTCAAGGGCAAGCCGAACGTCTACGCCCACCACCTGAGCGTCCCCTATCGCCCGCTGGTTCCGCATCCCGACAAGTCCATTGGCGCCGCGTCCGGCGACGCGCCGGCCGCCGACGACAACCTGATCATCCACGGCGACAACCTGGACGCGCTGAAGGCATTGCTGCCGCGCTACACCGGACGCGTGAAGTGCATCTACATCGACCCGCCCTACAACACCGGCAACGAGGGCTGGGTCTACAACGACAACGTGAACAGCCCGCTGATGCAGACGTGGCTGAGCGAAAACGCGCCAGTGGACAACGAGGACCTGGAACGCCACGACAAGTGGATGTGCATGATGTGGCCGCGGCTACAGGTGCTCAAGGAACTGCTTTCAGAGGATGGGACTATATTCGTCTCTATCGACGATAATGAGCAGCATCATTTGAGAATGCTGATGGACGAGATTTTCGGCGAGGATTGGTTTCTAGCAGAGTTTGTTTGGAAGAGTCGCCAAAACAGGGATAACCGCAACGTGACTGGCGCGTCAATCGACCATGAATACATTCTTTGCTACGGGAAATCAATACGTGGGGACGATAGAAAGACAAGCCAATATTCGAATCCAGACAATGATCCAAGAGGGGATTGGTCTAGTGGCAATATGGTTGGACTAGCTACTATAGAAGCCCGTCCCAATCTGCATTTTGACCTTATCGATCCAGAAACAGGAATCAACTATGGCTGTCCTCCCAGGGGTTGGAGATTTGATCATAAGCGTATGTCAGAGTTGATATCTGAGGGGATGATAATATGGCCAAACAATCATGAAGGAAGGCCAAGAGTCAAAGTTTTTCTGAAAGACTTAACAAATTCATTCACGGGGTTCTCCTCAATAGTGGGGGATGGAATATTCACCAGAAATGGAACTCAAGAAATAACGGAAATTTTTGATTCAAGAGTTGTTGAGTTCCCTAAGCCACACGAACTTGTTCGTAAGCTGATTCTTCAAGGGTGCCCTGAAGAAGGCATTGTCCTAGATTCCTTTGCTGGCAGCGGTACAACCGCCCATGCTGTTCTTGCCTTGAACCAATCGGATGGTGCCAATAGAAAATTTATCCTGGTCGAATGTGAAGACTATGCCGATAGGATCACGGCCGAGCGGGTCCGCCGAGTGATCAACGGTATTCCAGCTGCGAAGGATAAATCTCTGCGCGATGGATTCGGCGGATCGTTCACGTACTGCACGCTGGGTCCGGCAATGGAGATCGAAGGCATGCTCACAGGCGAGGCGTTACCTGCATATCCTTCACTGGCTGCCTACCTGCTGCATACCGCGTCCGGCATCTCCGCAGGGCACGACACGTTGACGCCACAGGACGACGGGCTGTTTTACAGCGACGACACGACCAACTACTACCTGCTCTATGAACCAGACCTCGAATACCTGCGCAGCCATGACGCGGTGCTTAACGACGAGCGGGCCAAGCGGATCAGCGCGGCTTGTCGCGCGGCGGATCGCAAGGCCTTCGTCTTCGCCGCCGGCAAGTACCTGGGCTAGCGCGAACTGACCGACTGGGGCATTACGTTCGTGTAACTGCCCTACCAGATGCACAAGAAGGAATAGCCGGCCCCGATGGAACTGAAGGAGTACCAGTGGCGCGCGCTGGACGCCGTCACGCGCTGGCGGGAGGCGCTGGAGCGGGCGCGGCAGGCGTCCAGCAAGGTCGTCGAAGTCCTCGAGCAGGAAGACCAGTACGTTTCCCCTGACGTTCGCAACTACCCCAAGGCGGCCTGGCAAGCGCTGACGCGCAGCGGCGGGGTGGCGATGAGCGCCGGCACGCACGTGGACCGCACCGCCACGGCCGGCTACCCGATTCCACACGTCTGCTTCAAGGTTCCCACCGGCGGCGGCAAGACGCTGCTGGCGGCCGCCGCGCTGGAACGGCTGGACCGGCAGACGGGGCTGACCCTGTGGATCACGCCGACCCGCGCCATCTACCAGCAGACCAAGGACGCGCTCTGGAGCCGGGAGCATCCCTACCGGCAGATGCTGGAACGGGCCAGCGGCGGGCGGGTCAAGATGCTCGAGAAAGAGGACCCCTTCACGGCGGCGGATGTCGCCAACTACCTGTGCGTGATGCTGCTGATGCTGCCCGCAACCAACCGGCAGCGTGGCCGGGATTTCCTGCGGATGTTCCGCGACTCGGGCCGCTATCCGACGCTCTTTCCCGACAGCGACGACGCGCTGGGGGATGGGCGCCTGCTGGAGCAGTTTCCCGACCTGGAACGCGCCCCGGACAACGGCCCGGTCAAGCACAGCTTGTTCAACGTGTTCAAGATGCTGCGGCCGGTGGTGGTGCTGGACGAGGCGCACAAGGCCTACGGTCAAAGAAGACCGGAAGCCAACGAAGAATTCGTGCGCTCGGTTAACCGTTTGAATCCGAGCTTGGTGATCGAACTGTCGGCGACTCCGAACCGCAACATCAGCAACCTTTTGGTGGACATTTCCGGCGTGGATCTAAAGGCCGAGGAAATGATCAAGCTGCCGGTGCGGGTGACGTCATTCACCGAGGCCGACTGGCAGTACACCCTGGGTCAGGCGGTCGAAGAACTGGAGCGCCTGGACGCCGAAGCGGTGTCGTTGCACATGAGCGAGGGGCGCTACATCCGGCCCATCGCGGTGGTGCGCGTGGAACGCACCGGCCGGGACCAGCGCGACGGCGAACGAGTGCACGCCGAGGACGTGCGCGAGTACCTGATTCAGAACCTGGGCGTCCCGGCCGAGGCCATTCGGGTCAAGTCCGCGCAGAACGACGAATTGGGCCGCGAGGACTTGCTGTCGGAGTTCTCGCAGGTCCGCTGGATCATCACCAAGGCGGCGCTGATGGAAGGCTGGGACTGCCCGTTCGCCTACCTGCTGGTGATGCTGGACAACGCGCGGGCGCAGCGGGCGATCACGCAGTTGGTGGGTCGGGTGATGCGGCAGCCGTACGCGCGCCGGACGGGACGCGAGCCGCTGGATGAATGCCACGTCTACTGCTGGAATACCGACGTGGGCCAGGCGGTCCGGCAGGTCAAGCAAGGCCTGGAAGCGGAAGGGCTGACGGGTCTGGACGACGACGTATGGAGTTCCGGCGGTCTGCTGAAGCTGGTCACCGTGCGGCGGCGGGAACCGTTCCGAGGACGGAACATCTTTCTGCCCAAGGTTCAGCACCGAGAGGCCGACGGCTGGTGTGAACTGGATTACGGACGCCACATCCTGCCGAACATCAAGTGGGGGAGCATTGAAGCGCCCAACCCGCAGTTGTCGTTGCCCGAGAGCGCCAAGCGGCAGACGGCGTCCGTCGACATCGGGGACGACCGGCCCGTCTTCTATCGTTCCGAAGCGTTGCACATCGACAAGACGGTGCAGGTTGCCTACTTCACGCGCCGCTTGTCGGACATCGTGCCCAATCCCTGGCAAGCCGCGCGGGTTGCGCAGGACCTGATCCAGCGACTGCGGGACGCGGGCGATGGCGACGACCACATCCATGACCGCCGGGCCTACCTGGCGTTTGGCTGCGTGAGCACGTGGTGTCCGAGGTGGAACGGCAGGCGGAGCGCGTGTTCGGCGCCAAGCTGCTCAGCAAGGACATCCGCTTCGACCTGACGGCGGGCGACAACTTCCGCATGGTCCACGAATACTCGATACCCGTGGCCGCGGACGAACCGACGTTGGAGAGGCCGTACGGTGGCGGGCCGATGCAGTTGAGCCTGTTCGAACCGATATTCAAACGGCACTTCGATTCCGATCTGGAACGCAAGTTCGCCTTCTATCTCGATGAGCAGAAGGCGCTCCAGTGGTGGCACCGCGTGGCCGTACGCAAGCATCACGAGTACTACGTGCGCGGATGGCGGAACGGGCGGATATATCCCGACTTCATCGCGATGGCCAGCGAGACGTTTGGCAATCAATTGCTGGTGTTCGAGACCAAAGGCGGGCACCTGAAGGACAACCCAGACACCGCCTACAAGCAGCGGGTGTTCGAGACGCTGGAGAAGGCGTTCAACGACGGCTTCGAGGCCGGCCGGGTGACCATCCAGCACGGCCCGGCCGAAGGGGTGTTCCGGCTGGTGTTCAGCGAGGCGGAGTTCCCGGCGGCGCTGGCGAGTCTTAGTGCTGCCTCGTCCGACTAAAGCAAGCCAACATGGTTGATGCGGTTCTGATCCTGGCGATAGGGGTGATTGGCAGTTTCCTGACACTCGCCTACCGAAAACTCTTTCCGCGCCACTACTTTTCGATGGCTTCACTTGTCAATGGGGACGAGGCCCATGCTGGACTAACGGGAGTCATACTCCGGGCTGCGATCCCTTTCGTGGCGGGTTTAGTCGCTTATATGATCTGGCCTGATTCACACGTCGAGGGCGCTGCGCTGTCGGGAGCCATGATTTCAATCTTGCTGGTATGGAGCTCACTTCTCGCCATTGATACGTTTCCTGGGATCGGACGGGCCGACAAAGTCACACTAGGAGCTTTGTATTTGATATTTATAGTGTCGTATTCTTTACTGGCCATATTAGGCGCAAAAGTAGCTGATCTAATTGGTGAGCCAAACCTAATCACGCTAGGTTCAACAGGTGCCACTTTCTTTGTAGGTGTGAGCGCCACTTCGCTTTATCGTAGATTGCTAAACCACTTGACAGAGAAGTGACATTCCGAATGCCACTGTGCGAACCGCCCGGTTTGTCTGCGAATATGCGGGATGCACGGACTGCAGATCTTATAGCTAATCTGATTTTCCAGATGAAATATCGATCGGCAGTGCAAATACCAATTGAAGCTTCGGACAAGAGCCACAGTATTGAGAAAATCATAAGCACCGCGATTCTTCTGGTCGAACGCCATAATCGATCACGTCCTGTCCGCCTTCTTGAGGCGTTGATACTGCGGACATTCATCTGGCTTGTGAGGGTGCGCTTGAACTTGTGGATTCCCGATCTATCAGTCGGCATAATGCAAGTAAGGCCAAGCCGGGCACTGTCACTAGACGGAATTGTCTTTCTTTCACACAGGCGCTTTGGCGTACCCTGGATCAGGGTGTCTGACTGCAAAGCTGGATCGCACTTCAGGAGAGATTGTATAGACGTTAGACTGAATCGGATCGTACGGCTCTTAGGTGATCATGACAGTTTTGAGGTTGGGACTGAAGTTGTAAAGCATAGCTTGGAGAGATACAAGTGCAATGCATCAATTCACTGCAGCGAGCATTTATCTATGATTGACTGTGTTGAGTTTGTAGGGGCTGAATATCATCATGGGATCATTGAAAAGGGATCGGCCGTTAGTCGCAATACACTCTTATACGCTGCCGTTGTAGCCAGATTAGTGAAAATGATGGGCCGAAGCGAACACTGCAAATCGATCGATCAGAACCTATGATGCTTGCAAACTGCTTCTGGCCGTACTGGTGTCGGTGAAGTGAGCCCTCAGAATGCCGAAGCTAGGCGCTAGCGTCGCCGCGCCGATCGAACTAGCAGAGCTGGGCGGTTATGGCGTGCGCGGGGTCAAAGGCTGATGACGGTGTTGTAGAGGGACTCGACTTCGCGCTGGGTGGCGAGGCGGGGGTTGTTGGCGGGGCTGCCGCTGGCTAGGGCGTCGCGGGCCATGGCGGGGATGACTTGGCGGAAGCGGTGCTCGTCGACGCCCCAGGCGCGGAGGGTGGGGACCTGGAGGTCGGCGGCCAGGTCGCGGACGATGGCGACGCCGGCCGCAGCGGCCGCGTGGTCGTCGTTCTCGGTTGCGCCGAGGACGCGGGCGATGTGGGCGTAGCGCGGGATGTCGCCGCCGAGGCTGAATTCCATGACGGTGGGCAGCAGCATGGCGTTGGAGAGGCCGTGGGGTACGTGGAAGTAGGCGCCGATGGGCCGCGACATGCCGTGCACCAGGGCGACGGAGGCGTTGTTGAAGGCCAGACCGGCGTGCAACGAGCCCACCAGCATTTCCTCGCGGGCCTCGGCGTCGTCGGGGTGGTGGTAGGCGCGGGCCATGAAGCGGCCGATGCGGTCAATGGCGTCGATGGCGAGGGCGTCGGTAATGGGGAAGCGGCGGCGTGAGACGTAGGCCTCGATCCCGTGTGTGAGGGCGTCGAGCCCAGTGGATGCGGTAACGCCTGCGGGCATGGTGTAGGTGGGCTCGGGGTCGACGATGGCGGCGGCTGGCACCAGGTGGGAGCTCATGAGCAGCATCTTGACGTCGCGGTCGGGGTCGGTGATGGCGACGCCGCGGGTGACTTCGCTGCCGGTGCCGGCGGTGGTGGGAATGGCGATTACCGGTAAGCCGGGGTCGGGGATGCGCTCGTAGCCTTCGTAGTCGGGGCCGCCGCCGGGGTTGGCGTGCAGGACGGCCGCGAGCTTGGCGGTATCGAGGGCGCTGCCGCCGCCGAAGCCGATCACGACATCGGCGTCAGCGGCGCGAATGGCGGCCAGTGCCGCGTC
Organism: Chloroflexota bacterium; assembly: GCA_034423235.1. Lineage (GTDB taxonomy): Bacteria > Chloroflexota > UBA11872 > UBA11872 > UBA11872 > UBA11872. The sequence goes on from DAOUIX010000133.1 coordinate 7,000, forward strand.
GACGTCGCGGGTTGTGGGTTCGCCGGTGAGTTCGGCCAGGATAGTGGCGGTGACGTCGGCGTCGGCGGCGAGGGCCTCAAGCCGGGGCGCCCACTCGGAGGCGCCCATGACGCGGTCGGTGATGATGGCGGCGCGCTCGGCGCCCAACTCGCGCAGGGCGGCCGGCAACTGGTTGAGGGCGCCGCGGCCGACGTGGATGACGGGGGGCGCGCGGAAGTCCCGGCCCTGGGTCTCGGTCATGCCCGGCGCCCTATGCCCGCTGGATGACGCCGCAGGCCACGCGGTCACCTGCGCCAGGCTCTTCGCCGTAGGAATCGGGCTTGGCGTGAATAATGATCGCAGACCCATCGGCGTCGAACAGCGAATGATCGGCACCGGCGTCCAGGGTTACCGCGTCGGTGAGGACATCGGCGCGGGCCGTCCCGTCAGCGCCCGCGTAGATGTTTGGCAAGTCGCCGGGGTGGGGTGTGTCGTTGATCATGAGGCCGTGGCCAGTCGCGTCGGGATCGAAGTGACCGCCGGCCGCCGTGAAGTCCGGGGCGCAGGCGCCGACGCTGTGGATGTGGAAGCCGTGGCCGCCGGCGGACAGTCCATGCACGTCGGCCGAGACCAGGACGCCGGACGGGACCTGCGTAAGCGTGACCGTGCCCATGGATGCGCCGTCAGGCCCCGTCATCATTGCGACGGCCCGAGCGCCCACGTGGGATGGCGCCGCCGGCTCGCTCTCACCGCAGGCCGCCAGCGTCAGGAGCCCAATTGCCACGAGTCCGATCATCGCGATCAGGTGTCTGCGTCTCACGTCCAGCTCCCTCGTGGCGCAACGCGCGACCTCGACTCGGCCAGCCTGGCCGAATGGTATGCGGGCGCCAGCGCCTCAGTAGTCACGACGAACGGTCTCCTCAAAGCGGCCCTGCGGGCGGATGAAGCGCAGGTCTACGTTACCGACCGGGCCGTTGCGGTGCTTGGCGATGTCCAGTTTCAGGTCCACGGGGCGGCCGATCGCCTCGTCGTCGCCGCTGTCGGGTTCATGCAGGAAGGCGACGAGATCGGCGTCCTGTTCGATCGAGCCGCTTTCGCGCAGGTCGGAGAGGCGGGGCTTTGAGTCGGGGCGTTGCTCCACGGCGCGGGAGAGCTGGGCGCAGGCAATGATGGGAATGTTGAGTTCGCGGGCCAGCGCCTTCAGCGAGCGTGTGATCTCGGTGATTTCCTGCACGCGGTTCTCGCGGTGGCCGGAGGCGGTCATCAGCTGTAGATAGTCCACGACCAGCAGGCCGATGTTGTGCTCCAGGTGCATGCGGCGGGCCTTGCCACGCAGCTCCAGCACGCTGAGCGACGGCGAATCGTCGATGTAGATGGGGTACTCGGCCACGTCGCCCATGGTGCGCACGACGCGCTGGAGTTGGTCGTCGTCCAGTTCCCCGTCGCGGATGCGCATCGCGTCCATGCGCGCCTCCGTCCCAATCAGACGCTGGACGATCTGCTCGGCGGGCATTTCCAGGGCGAAGAAGGCCACCGGCACGTCGTTCTGCTTGGCGGCGTGCAACCCGATGTTGAGCGAGAAGGCCGTTTTTCCGATGCCGGGCCGGGCCGCCAGGATGATGAGATCGGACCGCTGCAGGCCGCCCGTTAGCGCATCGAGGCTACGAAACCCGGTGGAAACGCCGGTGGGCACGCCGCGGTGTTCGACCCGGAACATCAACTGGTCGCTGACCTGGTGGAGGATCTCGCGAATCGGCAGGATGTCGCGAGTGTGGACTTCGTTGGCGATGCTGAAGATCAAGCTCTCGGCCTCGTCCAGCACTTCCTCTGGGGCGGCTTCGGGGGCGTAGGCCGAGGCCACCATGCGGGTGGCGCTTTGGATGATCTGCCGCAGGATCGAGGTGCGGCGGACGATGGCCGCGTAATGCTCCACGTGAAACGGGGTTGGAACGGCTGACGCCAGTTCCACGATGCGGTCCTCGCCGCCAACGTCGGCCAGGGCGCCGTCGCGCGCCAGTTGGTCGCACAGCGTGACGTAGTCGGTCTTCTCGTTGCGGGAGGCCAGGGTCGTGACGGCGGCAAAGATGGCCCGGTGGGCTTCGCGGTAGAAGTCGTCAGGGCCGATCTGGCCGGCGATGCGGGTAATGGCCTCAGGATCGATGAGCAGGCTGCCGAGCAAGGAGCGCTCGGCGTCGATGTTCTGCGGCGGCAGGCGGTCGGTGGCCGACGCCATGGTGGCCAAGGTCAACGCGGGCCGCCTGACACGTACTTCAGGACTGCAACTCGGGGAGTATTTGCCGGCGGGAGGGAATGGTGACGCAACCGCGCCGGTGCAGGCCACGGACGACTGGCAAGCCAACGAACCTCTGTATCAAGCCACCCTCAGCACCGGCATTCACGCCGGAAAGCGTCCACACTATCCACAGCGACCAGCATCCACCGTCGCTGGGCGTGGTTGCCCTGTGCCTACGCAGACAGTGGCGGCAGGTGACGGCACCACAGCTCCACGTACCCACAGCGCACAACCAACAACCATGCCCAATTATCCACAGTCACTGCCAGGAACCGATGGTTACCCGTGGCGAATCTGGAGGTGTTGGGCGTGTTCGGGCGTGGCGGCCGGCGCGGTCCCTACCGACCGAGGCGCGAGACGTCGAAGTCGTCTTCGGCCTCGTCAGCTTCCTCTGCCACCTCGGGCTCCGGCTCGTCCTCCTGCTCAACGACGTCCAGCATCACCGAGGCCTCCAGGCCGGCGGCGAGCCGCACGGGAACAAGGTAGCGTCCCAGCGAGCGGATGGGGCTGTCGATCTGGATGAGGTGGCGATCGATCTCGGCGCCGTGCTGTTCCAGGAGGGCGGCCGCGACGTCGCGGTTGGTGATCTGGCCGTGCATGCGACCCTGACCGCCGACCTGCACCTGGATCGTGAGCGTGACGCCCTGGATCATGTCCGCCAGGTGTTGCGCCTCGCGCCGCGCGTTCTCTTCGCGGCGGTCCTGCAGCTCGGACTGGAACTGCGCGTCGTCCAGGCGCTGGCGCGTGGCGGGCACAGCCAGACGTCGCGGCAGCAGGAAGTTGCGCGCATAGCCGGCGGCAACTGAACGAACGTCGCCAATATCGCCCAGGTCGGGCACGGTCTCGAGCAGTACCACCTGCACGTCAGCCATCGGTCATGTGCTCCCCATCCACGCAGGCGCGGAGCGATGTCACCGTGACGAATCGCTCAGCGATGCGAAGAATTCCTTGTTGGTTGCGGTCCGCTTCATGCGGTCGAACATGAGTTCGGTCGAGTCGTAGGCGTCGTGTGGATCGAGGGCATTGAGCATACGGCGCAGGGTCCAGAAGTACTTCAGGCCCTCGGCGTCCAGCATGAGTTCCACGCGCCGGGTGCCGGAGCTGAGCACGTTGACGGCGGGGAAGGTGCCGCGCTCGGCCAGCCGCCGGTCCAGCATTAGTTCCCAGTTGCCGGTGCCCTTGAACTCCTCGTAGATCACCTCGTCCATGCGGCTGCCGGTTTCGATGAGGCAGGACGCGATGATGGTGAGGCTGCCGCCGCCGTCGATATTGCGGGCTGCGCCAAAGAAGCCCTTGGGCGGATAGAGCGCCTGAGGCTCGATGCCGCCGGAGAGGGTGCGGCCGCTGGACGGTTGCACGAGGTTGTAGGCGCGGACGAGGCGGGTGACGCTGTCCAGCAGGATCATGACGTCCTCGCCGCTTTCCACCATGCGCTTGGCGCGGGCGGAGGTGAGTTCGGCGACCCGCGTGTGGCTGCGGGGCTGCTCGTCGAAGGTGGAGCTAATGACTTCGGCGCCCTCGACGCCGCGTTGCCAGTCGGTGACTTCCTCGGGTCGCTCGCCGATCAGGGCCACGATGACGCGCACGTCGCTGTAGTTGTTCAGGACCGAGCGCGCCAGGCGCTTCATCAGCTCGGTCTTGCCAGCCTTGGGCGGCGACAACACCAGACCGCGCTGCCCGCGCCCGATGGGCGCGATGATGTCGACGATGCGGGAGGTGAGTTCCGTACCGGAGTATTCGAGCACGAGCTGCTCGTTGGGGAAGATCGGAATCATGCGCTCGAACTGGGGTCGAGCGCGGGCCTTGTCCGGGGAAAGGCCGTTGACCGCCATGACCCTGACCAGACCGTGGTAGCGGTCGTGCTCGCGGGCCGGCCGCACGTGACCGCTGACGTGGTCGCCGTTGCGCAGCGCAAAGCGTCGGACCTGGGCCTGGGAGACATAGACGTCGTCGGGTCCGGCCAGCCAGCCCAACTCGCGGCGCAGGAAGCCGTAGCCTTCGTCCATGAGTTCGAGGTTTCCCTCGAGGAACATGGACCCGTCCTTCTCGGATCTGGCTTGGAGGACCAAGTTGACCAGGGCGTCCTTGGTCAGATCGGCGGAGCCGTTGACGTCAATTTCGAGTTCGGTCGCCAGCGCCCGTAGCTCTTCCATGGGCGTGGCTTCGAGTTCGGCCAGTTCGCGATCCGGATCCGGCTGTAACTGGCGCGGGCGGCGGTTCGGGCGGCGACCACGGCCGGAGCGACGCGGGCGGCGATAGCCGCCGGAGCGTCCGCTGGCGTTAGACATTCGAGCCTCCTACGCGTCGCGCCGGGCGTTCAGGCTCGGCTGGAGGTCGCGGCCGGGACCGCAAGGTGTGCGAAATCACGGGCTGTTTCTGGTTTCGAGGCCCTGCCAAACGGCATACGGAACCCACACGAACAGGCAACAAATCTGGTGGGCAGGGCTTGTGGACCGGCCGCTCAACTCATGGCCGAGCAGCCAATATGCCTACACCGATCACGCTAGCACCGGGGGATTTTGAGTGTCAAGCGGGAAGGCAACTTGGCAATGGGTCCGGCAGTTGCCAGTTTGCGGCTCACTATTCCGGCACCGACTGCGCGGCGTGGAACCCAAGGGTCTGGTTCCACCGTCGGCCGGTTACCTTCCCAGCACGTTCTGATGGAACGGAGTCGTCGTGAATCAATCGCGGCCAGGAAGGGTAGAGGCCAGCCTGACTTAGGTAAACCTGCCGCGTGCGGAGATGGGCCAGATGTCTACGACTTCGTCGTCCTGGATGACGTAGAGAGTGTCGTGCAGGTTGAAGGTGGTGCAGCCGTGCCAGGGGGTGACCTTGAGGCGGTCGCCCGGTTGCAGGTCGGGCGCCCCGTCGTGGAGGGCCAGGCTGCCGTGTTCCTCGGAGAGGCTGAGGAGCTCGATCCCCGGCGGGTCTTCCACGAGCGGCAGGCCGCCGGTCTCGAAGGCCATGGACTTGCGGCCGATGTCCAGCACGGCCCGGCCCGGCGCGGGGGTGCTGACGACGCTGGACAGGATCCACATGGCCTGCTCGAAGGCGTGGCCGGCATGCGGGCGAAACCAGACGTCCATCGTCACGTAGGTGCCGCACTGCAGTTCGGTCCAGCCGTCGATTGCGCTGGTGATGTCGAAGGTGTTGGTGCCGCCGCCGGTGACTTCGCGGATCTCCAGGCCGGCGGCTTCGCAGGCAGCCTTGGTTTCGATGACGGCGGCCAGGGAACTGTGGGCCGCAGCCACGCGCTCGGCGCGATCCACGATGCCGACGGCGTGGCCCTCGTAGCCCATCAGGCCCACGAGGTCCAGACCGGGGGCAGCGTCAATCTGCTTCGCCAGGGCGACGGCCGGTTCGCCGGGCAGGATGCCGCAGCGGTTCATGCCGACTTCGATCTCAATGACGATGCCGATGGTGACGCCGTTGGCAACGGCGGCCTCGGACAGTTCACGCACGTTGCGCGCGTCGTCCACGGCGACTGTGACCTGAGCCTGGCGAGCGAGGTCGCAAAGCCGCGCGATCTTGAGTGGGCCGACGACCTGGTTGGCGATCAGCACATCGCGTACGCCGCCTTCGACCATCGCCTCGGCCTCGCCGACCTTGGCGCAGGTGACGCCCGGCGCGCCGGCCTCGATCTGCATCAGGGCGATGCCGGGCGTCTTGTGGTGCTTGACATGGGGCCGCACGTGAACGCCGGTGCCCTCCAGGTGGCGCTCCATGACCTGGATGTTGCTCCGCACCAAATCGAGGTCAATCACCGCCGCCGGCGTATCGATATCGGCTAGCGTGCGAGGGGTGGCGGACATGGATCGGCTCCTCAGTCTTCGAAGTGGGCGGCGCTCGCCTGTCAGACTGGACCAGCCGCCGCCGGGCGGCAACCCCTCCTGAGACGAAGGCCGTGCACGTAGGGACGCTGGAGGTCGGGCTGGCGGTGCACGCCGCCCAATCGTTGAAGGACCGGCGGCGCTCGGTCGAGTCGTTGAAGCGACGGATTCGCAACACGTTCAATGCCGCGGTGGCCGACCTGGACGACGATCCGGTACCGGGACGAGCGCGGATTGGGGTCTCGTGCGTGTCCAACGATCCGCGGCGGCTGGACGCGCACATGCGGGCGATCCTGGAGTTCATCGAGCGCGTGCACCTGGACCTGGAAGTCACGGACGACCAGATCGAGATCATCCACCTGTAACACGGTTACGGGCGAGCGGCTAAACTGAACGCGGACACAGGCGGTGGTTCGGAGGTGATACGGCGGCAATAGCCGCTCTGCCGGGTTGCCGGCAGGGCTTGGAGGTTTGCCGTTGCCGCTTGAAGCGCTTCTGGGAATCGTAGCTTTTGCTGGTCTCTTCATGATGTGGGCCGTTATTCCGGCCCGCCTTCGGAAGCGATAGCCCAGGGTTCTTCCCCGACGAAGGCACCGCAATGTTGCGAGTTGGGCACAGCTAGCCCAAGCCTGCTCGATGACACCGAGCCTGGGACGCCGCCGGAGCACCCGAACCACCGCCTGCTCCGGAGCCCGAAACCCCGGCGCGTCGCCTTCGGCGGGGCCGTGGGGCGGATCTTGGGCGCTTCTGCAGCGCCGTAAACCTCAGGCTTATCCGAACGTAGTTCCTAGAAGCCCGGCAGGTTGCGTAGGCCAGCGGGCATGCGGCCGGAGCTCATCATTTGCATGACTTGGCGGGCCTGCCGGAACTGACTGAGCAGCTGGTTGACTTCCTGGACGGAGGTGCCGCTGCCGAGGGCCACGCGGCGGCGGCGGCTGCCGTTGAGGATGTCGGGGTTGGCGCGCTCGGCCGGGGTCATCGAGAGGATGATCGCTTCGAAACGCCCCACCACGTTGCCGTCCAGCGCGGCCTGGACCTCGGCCTTGTTGGCCATGGCGCCCATGCCGGGCAGCATGCCCAGCACCTGGCTGAGCGGCCCCATCTGGCGCACCTGGTTCAACTGCTCCAGGAAGTCATCGAGCCCGAAGGTGGCCTTGCGGAGCTTGGACTGCAGCTCCTCCGCACGCTCGAGATCGACGACCTCTTCGGCGCGCTCGACCAGGGTGACCACGTCGCCCATGCCCAGGATGCGGGAGGCGATGCGATCGGGATGGAAGATTTCGAGCGGCTCGACCTGCTCGCCGGTGCCGACATACTTGACCGGGATTCCAGTGACGGATCGGATGGAGAGGGCGGCGCCGCCACGGGCGTCGCCGTCCATCTTGGTCATGATCAGGCCGGTGAGCGGGGTGCGGGCGTGGAAGGCCTGGGCGACTGTGACGGCTTCCTGGCCGGTGGTGGCGTCGGCCACGAAGAGCGTCTCGACCGGCTTGACCGCACGGCTGATCTGCTCGATCTCGTCCATCATCAGGTCGTCCAACTGGAGCCGGCCGGCGGTGTCGACAATGACGTGCGAGTGGGCGTTGCTGATGCCGAGTTCGAGTCCTCGCCTGGCGATGTCCACAGGGCTGGGCCTGGTGCCCTGCTGGTGCACGGGTACGTCGATCTGCTGGCCCAGGGTCTGCAACTGAGCAATGGCGGCCGGGCGGTAGGTGTCGGCGGCGACCAGCAAGGGCCGTGCGCCGTCCTTGCGGAACGCCAGCGCCAGCTTGGCGGCGGCGGTGGTCTTGCCGGAGCCCTGGAGCCCGACCATGAGAATCACCGACGGTGGACGCTGCGCGGTGGCCAGGCGGACGGTTTCGCCGCCCAGGAGATCGACCAGGTTGTCGTGGACGATCTTGGTGACCTGCTGGGCCGGGGTGACGCTCTGGGTGACTTCGCGGCCGACAGCGCGCTCGCGCACGGAGGCCACGAACTCGCGGGCGACCCGGAAGTTGACGTCGGCTTCGAGCAGGGCCATGCGGACTTCGCGCAGGGCGGCGTCCACGTCCTTTTCCGACAGGCGGCCGCGGCGGCCGAGGTTGCCGAAGACGCCGGACAGGCGCTCGGTCAGGCTTTCAAACATGGGCTGTCGAGGCGGTAAATGGGTGCCTGTCGATTGTACGGAGCGTCGGCGACAGGTCAGGACGCCGCCGGGTTTCGTAGCATAGGCGGCGTCGGACTTCGGTCCGTGTGGGGCATTCGTCTAGCGGCCTAGGACACCGCCCTCTCAAGGCGGAGATCGCGGGTTCGAATCCCGCATGCCCTACCCAGTTGGACAAAAACAAGAACCTTCACGCTGAGGTTCGCTCTGAACCTCTAGGGAGAAGGTTCATCCCCAC
>DAOUIX010000134.1:0-36371 GCA_034423235.1 Chloroflexota bacterium
CACGACACCCTCCGCCACAACCCCCGCTTCGAAGACTGGTACCGCATCCCCGAATTCACCCTCATGCGCTGGCAAAAACCCTAACCCCGCCGCGGTAGGGACACCCTTCCGGGTGCCCTCCCCCTCGCCGCTCCCCAAGCCGGTAGGGGTGCCCCTTGTGGGTACCCTCTTCCGCCCACGCGTCGCCCCACACCTGAATCCACTCGACCGAATGACCGAAGTATCATGCCCGCGCCAACAGTGAGGGCGGATCACGATGGCGAGAGTTGCTGGCGGCGAGCCCGTCTACGAAGCTGCGGAGAACTGGGTCGATGCTGCTCTACGCCGCGATGATTCGCTCTTCACGCCCGGCGAACCCATCTGGTCACTCGCGAACCTCAACGACTTCCACGAGCGCTTTGTCGGCCAGCCAGACGACTCGAAAGACTCGTTCCTCACTAAGTTTGAACGACAGCTACATGGAGCCCCGCCGCAGACCTACCAACTTGCCGCCGAAATCCTCTATCTCAGCTATTTGATTGTTTACCCTCGCACCATAGGCGGCGACAGGAAGAGAGAGAACATCAATCGGGTCCTAAGCTGGTCTGAAACCCCTATCGCTATTCCCGACCACCTTGTCGACGCTCAGGACTCTGGCTTCGTGAACCCGGGTCCTGCATTTGGAGTCTCCCTTCCCGCCCATATCCAGCTAGTCGCGGAATTCTTGCAGCACTGGAAAGAGCTGTCTATAGAAACCCACGAACAGATTCTGGATGATCCCTGGGCATTCAAGAAAGAACTTGACTCCATCGACGTTCCAAGATCCGTCGCCCAGTCAATGGCCATTCTTCACCTTGTATACCCGTCAGTTTTCGAGCCTATTTTGTCTAAGAATCACAAGAATCGAATCCAGGAGGCTTTTGGTGATCTGATAAAGACACGCACTGATGACGTCGATCGTGACCTTCTAAAAATGCGTAGTAAACTTAACCTTACATACGGCATTGATTTTCACTATTATGCGCCAGAATTGCGCACGGTGTGGGATCCTCGCCTGGCGAAATGGGAACGGTTCATTGGCTGGGCTCGACGCTTCGCTGAGCACTCATCATTCGATAGGTTTGAGAGATACTATAAGGAAGAAACAGCAAGTAATATTGGGGTCGCAAAGTCGGCACTTGAGTCTGGGAAAGATTCTTGGCTTGAAGCTCTGCGCGACGCCTTCAATCCACCAAACAATTTGACGAATTGGCGCGATCACACGCCATTCCTCGACTGGTGCAAGGAGAACCCGGAAGAAGCCGCCGACGCGCTTCAAGCGCTCTGGAATCAGAAGTCAAGCCTGCCTGCGGCGATGCGAGATTTCCTCGGTCGAGTTCCGCAGGACTCGCCGAGCGGCAAGAACACACGAGCGAAAATCGCGGCTTTTCTGGCGATGGCAATTGACCCATACGGCTATCCACCGTTTCGCGTCACCACTTACCAGGCGGCATACAAGCTCACTGAATACCCGCTTCCTGGCTCAGACGCCGACGAAGCCGATGTCTACGAGCACGCTCTTGGCTTCTTGGATAAGGTATTGGCCGAAGCGTCGAACTACGGTCTGGAACTCCGTGACCGCCTCGATGCACAGTCGGTCCTCTGGTCAATCACAGCTGAACGATTCGATGATGTCCTGCCCAAGGCCGAACACAAGGCCTTTCAGCGTTACCTGGAGCAAGTCCCACCACCACCAATCGATCCCGATGAGAACGGGGGCGGTGAAGTATTGGACCCCGCCGAGTCAATCAAGAACCTCGCCGACCGGCTTCTCTGGAGACACACCGACCTCGAGAATGTCCACCGCCTGCTCCAAGACAAACGCCAAATCGTCTTCTACGGCCCACCCGGCACCGGCAAGACCTACGTCGCCTTAGAACTCGCCCAACACTTCGCCGGTGCCGAAGACCGCACCGACCTCGTCCAGTTTCACCCCTCCTACGCCTACGAGGACTTCGTCGAAGGCTTCCGCCCGGCAGACCAGAACGGCCAGCCGGGTTTCCAACTCCGCGAAGGCCCGCTCAAGCGCATCGCCGAAAAAGCACGCGACAATCCTGGCGCAACCCACGTGCTCGTCATCGACGAAATCAACCGCGGCAACGTGGCCCGCGTCTTCGGCGAACTCTACTTCCTGCTCGAATACCGCGATCACGAGATGTCGCTCCAGTACTCCGACAAGCCATTCACGCTCCCTGAGAACCTCTGGTTCATCGCCACCATGAACACCGCCGACCGTTCCATCGCCCTGGTGGACGCCGCCCTGCGCCGCCGCTTCCACTTCGTCGAATTCTCACCTCATGCGCCGCCTGTGCGGGGCCTGCTAACCCTTTGGCTCCAATCCAATAAGCCCGACCTTCTATGGGTCGCCAGGTTGCTGGATCTCGCCAACGACAGACTCAGCGACCGCCACCTCGCCATCGGCCCCAGCCACTTCATGCGCAAAGACCTCGATGAAGCCTGGGTGAAGTTGATCTGGAACCACTCGATCTACCCATACGTCGAGGAGCAACTCTTCGGGGACCAGGATCGTCTCGAAGACTTCGACTTCGAGAAGCTCAAGCGCGCGGCTCAGCAGGATCGGAGTCCGGACAACGGCGATGACACGCCTGACCCTGACTGAGCACCAGCCGAGCCCGGAGACCTACCTCGCAGCCGAACAACTCGACGCGCTCCGTCGCATGGTGCGCTCGGTCGACGTGTCGCCAACGTCCAGGAGCAACACCTGGATCCTCAGGCCCGGATCCGAGATAGGCGTCATCCGCCTCCCCGACCTCACCGTCGAAATCAGGCCCAAGCTCCCCATCCACCGCGTGCTGTTCCTGATCTCATACACACTTGACCGCCTGAATCTTCCCGGCAAGGTTGTGGACCTTGCGCAGCCACCGGATCTGGTCGAAGCCATGGTTCGGATATTCCACGACGCCGTCCGCCAGGCCACCAGTCGCGGCCTCCTCCAGGGCTATCGGACCCAGGAAGAAACGCTAAACGTCGTCTGCGGACGCATCCGCATTGAGGAGCAATTGCGCCGCCGCTTCGGCATCGCGGTCCCCATTGAGGTTAGGTACGACGAATTCACGCCTGACATCGAACCCAACCGCCTGCTCAAGGCCGCCGTCCGCCGTCTCGCCTGGCTGCCGCAGCGCTCCCGAAACACCCCCCGGCTGCTGAGTGCTATGCGCGCCGTCTTCGCCAACGTGTCGGACGTCGCTTACCGGCCAACCCACCTTCCCGAAGTGCCAGTCACTCCGCTCAACGCCCACTACCACCCCGCCTTGGCCCTGGCCCGGCTCATCCTCAGGTCAGGCGCGGTCGAACTGGCGGCTGGCAAGGTCCAATCCGCCTCGTTCCTGATCGATACGAACAAGGTCTTCGAAGAATTCGTGGTCGTCGCCCTCCGCGAAGCGCTCGGGCTGACCGAGTACACCTTTCCCCAGGAAGCCCGCGGCCGGGATCTCTGGCTGGATCAAGGCTGCGACCTACGCCTGAAGCCGGACCTTTCCTGGTGGCAAGACAACCGCTGCGTCTTCGTCGGCGACGCCAAGTACAAGCGCACCACCCTCCACGGCGCCCAAAACCACGACATCTACCAGGCCCTCGCCTACGCCCTCGCCGCCGACCTCCCCGGCGCCCTCCTCATCTACGCCCACGACGATCAGGACCGAATCGACCCCGTGACCTACGACATCCCTCAAGCTGGCAAGCGCATCGAAGTCGACGTCGTCAACCTGCAAGGCCAACCCGCCGAAATCTTGGAACGCATTGACGACCTCGCCCGCAAGATCCGTAAACACAAGCTAAGCGTCGCGGCTACGCACCTGGCCGCCTGAGGCCCGCTGAAGCCGTTCGTTCACCGGTCCCAGGTCCCTCATCACCCACCCTCGCGACGCCAGGTTGAGTCATGGACAACCCCAACACTCTGTCTCGCGTTGCAACCGACCGATGTTCAACGCCCGTCAAGCACACGCCGTAGAAGTTGAGCGCCGAGGCAACAGCTAAAGATTCCTTAGGAATTCAGACCAAAGGCGAAAGCTCAACTAGTCAGCAGACAGGTAACCCGGCTCACCCTTAGCGCACTCAGAAGGCCGCCCGGGCAACTTGTGCAAAATTTGCACGACTTCCCCCCCGGACAGCCTGGCGAACACCTAGTCTGCACAGCGACGCCGAGGGTCGCGGCGGGTGCGGATGTATCGTACAGGCGCCCACCGCGCAGCCACCGACCCCATGAACGCCGTAGTTCCGCCAGCGTCCCCCGGCGGCCATATCGTCGTCTATGAGACCGAGGACGGCGAGACGCGCATTGATGTCCGCTTCGACCGAGAAACCGTCTGGCTCACCCAGGGGCAGATGGCCGAATTGTTCGAGACCTCAACCAACAACGTCAGCTTTCACCTGAACAACATCTTTAGCGCCCAGGAACTGGAGCGTGAGGCAACTACCAAGGAATCCTTGGTAGTTCGAACCGAAGGCAACCGTCAAGTCCAGCGAACCCTGACGCATTACAACCTCGACGCCATCATCTCCGTCGGTTCCCGCATCAACTCTCGGCTCGCGGTCTGCACCCCCCGCATCGTCCCGACTATCCCTACGGCCATCCAGGGCACGGGCGTGGTGTTCGCTCCGCGGCCGATGCGATGAGCAACGAAACGCCTGCGCCGACTCCTGGCAGCCAGATTGTGGTCTACGAAACGGATGGCGGCGCAGTGCAGGTAGACGTCCAACTGGAGCACGAAACAGTCTGGCTGTCCCAGCGGGGCATGGCGGAGGTCTTTGCCACGACGCCCGAGAACGTCCTGATGCACCTGCGCAACGTGTTCGCCACCGAGGAGTTGGACGCCGAGGCAACTGCTAAGGATTTCTTAGTAGTTCGGACCGAAGGCGCACGCCGGGTCAGGCGGCGCATCAGGCACTACAACCTCGACGCCATCATCTCAGTCGGCTACCGGGTCAACTCCCGCAACGGCGTCCGCTTTCGCCAATGGGCCACCCGCACCCTGCGCGAGCACCTGGTCCGTGGCTTCACCCTCAACCGGCAGCGACTTGCTGAACGCGGGCTACAGGAAGCCCGCGACACCCTTGACCTGTTCGCCAGCACGCTGCGCAACCAGGCCCTGGTCGATAGCACTGGAAAGGAAGTGCTGGACCTCATCGGCGGCTACGCCGACACCTGGCGCCTGCTGCTGGAATACGACGAAGAACAACTCGCCGCACCACCCGGCGCCCAGCCGGCCCGCGGCGTGCTGCGCCACGACCGCGCCGTTGAAGCCATCGCCGAGTTCAAGCGCGAGCTCACGGCGCGCGGTGAGGCGTCGTCTCTCTTCGGCATCGCGCGGGGCAACGCCTTGGAAGCCGTCCTGGGAAACATCGAGCAGACCATGTTCGGCCAGCCGCTCTATGACTCGCGCGAGGCCAAGGCGGCGCATCTGCTCTACTTCCTCATCAAGGACCACCCCTTCACCGACGGCAACAAGCGCATCGGTTCCCTGCTCTTCCTGCTCTACCTGAAGCAGGAAGGCGTGGAACACCGGCTGAACCCCCAGGCGCTCACCGCGCTGACGCTGCTCATCGCCGAGAGCGCAATGGCCAGCAAGGACCTGATGATCCGCCTCATCATCAACCTGCTGGCCGAACCCGCCGCCTGACCACGCGAACCGCAGCCTACGCCGGACGCTCCACTGGCGACTGCCCGACCAGCCTTTCCCAGCGCGCCGCCCCACGGCCCGCACATCGTCCCGCAAACCTCTCGCTGACCACCTCCGCAACGCTAAGCTTTCACCATGGCCAGCCGCGAATCGCTCTTCGCGGCCGACCGCTTACCTGCGCCCTCGGGGCGCACGCCGGAAGACCTGGCCGCGTGGGTGGCGCTGAGTTCGGTTCCCGGACTTGGGTCGGCCACGTTGTGGAATCTCATCCGCGCCTTCGGCGACCTGCGGGTCGCTTGGAGCGCCAGCGCCGCTGGCCTGCGCGCCACCGGCGCCGCCCCGGCCGTCGCCAGGGGCGTCGAATCCGCCCGTCGCGAGCAATCGGCCGACCACGCCTTGCAAGAACTGGCCAGACACGACGGCCGAGCCATCGCCTGGCACGACCCGGCCTATCCGCCGCAGCTACGCGAGATCCCCGACCCGCCGCCCTTGCTTTATGTCAAGGGCAACCTGGCCTGCGCCGACTACCAGCGCACCGTCGCCATCGTCGGCACCCGCCGCATGACCGCCTACGGCAAACAAGTCACCGCCCAACTGGCCGGAACCCTGGCCCGTGCCGGCCTTTGCGTCGTCAGCGGCATGGCCGCCGGCGTTGACGGTGAAGCCCATCGCGCCGTGCTCGACGCCGAGGGCGCCACCGTCGCCGTCTGGGGCACCGGGCTGCACGAGGTCTACCCCCGCGCCAACCGCCGCCTCGTCCCCCGCATTCTCGAGCGCGGCGCCATTGTCACCGAGTATCCCGTCGGCGTCCGCGGTCTCCCCGAGAACTTCCCGCAGCGCAACCGCATCATCAGCGGCCTCTCCCTCGCCACCATCGTCGTGGAGGCCCCGCTCGAGAGCGGCGCTCTCCACACCGCCCGCTACGCCATCGAGCAGAATCGCGAAATCCTGGCCGTCCCCGGTAGCGTCTTCGCCGCCGCCAGCCGCGGAACCAACCGGCTCATCAACCGCGGCGAAGCCCGCGCCGTCACCTCGGCCGAGGACGTGCTGGAAGCCCTCCAGATCGCGGTCAGCCCGGAGCAGTTGGCAATGCCACAACTGGTCAAGCCCACCGCCGAGGAACGCGCCGTCCTGCGCCACCTCACCACCGACCCCATGCACATCGACGAACTGGTCCGCCTGGCCGCGCTGCCCGCCTTCCGCGTCTCCGCCCTGTTGGCCGTCATGGAGGTCAAGGGCCTCGTCCGCAACCTCGGCAGCGCCCACTACGTCACCGCCCAACCTCAAGCCCAGTGAGGCTCGCGGGCGATCGCCCTGACCTGTGGACAGACCCTGCACCAGCCCCCGCCCAACCAGGCCAACTGAACACATCGGCAACCAGACTGAACACATTGACGGCCAGATTGAACACATTCGCGGCAAAAGTGAACGCTTTGGCGGCCAAACTGAACACATCGGCGGTCAAAGTGGACACATTGGCAGTCAAAGTGGACACATTGGCGGCCAAACTGGACACATCAACGGTAAAAGTTGACACATCGGCGGATCAGGGTTGACACATTGGTGAGCCAGGGTTGACACATGGCGTCGGACGTTGCCGGCGGACGAGGGCAGAGGGCATCCGCCCGCGTCGCCCGGCTCCGTCCATGGCCGCCGCCTCCGAATCAGTGCACCGCTTGCCCTCCGTGCACGCTTTGCGTACAATAGGGGCGTCGTCCCATTCGCTTGTGTTCCAATGCCCTGCTCCGCCCCATGCCGCCACCGTCGCGTCTGGCCAGGCCGTCCACGCCGCCTATCCCCCTCGGCAGCGTTCGTGATCCCATCAGGCCCGCTCCTGTGCTCACTCCCTCGCCTCGATTCCGGCCCCGAAAGCTCGCGCGTCCGCCCGAAAAATCCGCTTCAAACTGTCTCTCGCCAGCCCGCTCCCCTACGGGGAGCGGGCTGGCGAGAGACAGTTCCCCCTTCACCCCCATCGCTCCGCCCACAACGCCCTGGCCCGAACCGCCACGGCCAACCTCCCAGGTGCCACGGCGTATGATCAGCGCTGGTTTCCCGGGAGATCGCTAAGGCCGTGCGCAAACGCCAGTGGGCCACGCTTGCCGTCATCGCCGTCATCTTCGGCTTCGCCGTGTACGTGTCGCTGCCCGGCACGCCCGGCCTGCCGGGTGAGATTGCCGGCCGCGATCTCTCCGACCTGCGCTTCCGCCAGGGCCTGGACCTGCAGGGCGGCCTCCACGTCCGCTTCCAGGCCAGCCCTCCCCCTGACCAGCAGTTGCAGGACGGCGACATGGATGCCGTCAAGCAGATCATCGAAAACCGCGTCAACGCCCTGGGCGTCGCCGAACCGCTCATCCAGATCGAGGGCGATAACCGCTTGATCGTCGAACTCCCCGGCGTTGATGACCCGGAGGACGCCATCCGCGTCTTCCGCCAGACCGGCCAGCTCCTGGTCATCAACACCGGCTTCGAGTTCATCGACGAAGGAACCATCCTCCCCGCCGATCCCTCCCAGACCGTGCTCCGCGGCCGCGACCTGCGCGACGCCCGCGTCGGCTTCGACACGCTCGGCGCCCCCATGATCGAGTTCGACCTGCAACCCGACGCCGCCAACCGCTTCCAGACCTACACCGCCAGCCACCTCAACGAGGTACTCACCATCACCGTTGACGAGGTGGTCATCAGCTCCGCCCGGATCGAAGCCGCGATCCGCGAAAGCGGCGTCATTCGCGGCTCGTTTACGGCCGACGAGGCCCGCAACGTCGCCATCCAGCTTCGTTACGGCGCCCTGCCCGTCCCGCTGGAAGTCGTGGAAACCCTCAGCGTCCGTCCCACGCTCGGCCAGGAGTCCCTGGCAGCCAGCCTCCGCGCCGGCATCGTCGGCGCCCTCCTCGTCTTGGTCTTCATGGTCGCCTTCTACCGGGTGCCCGGCGTCGTGGCCGCGCTGGCCCTGATCGTTTACGCCTCCGTCGTCTTCGCCGTCTTCAAGCTCATTCCCGTCACCCTCACGCTCTCCGGCCTGGCTGGATTCATCCTGTCCGTCGGCGTGGCGGTGGACGCCAACATCCTCATCTTCGAGCGCACCCGCGAGGAACTGCGCTCCGGCCGGGCCATCCGCGGCGCTGTCGAATCCGGCTTCAACCGCGCCTGGCCGTCCATCCGCGACTCCAACATCTCAACCCTCATCATCTGCGCCGTGCTCTTCGGCTTTGGCAGCGGCGGCGTGCGCGGCTTCGCCGTCACCCTCGCCATCGGCGTGGCCGTCAGCATGTTCAGCGCCATCACCGTCAGCCGAAACCTGCTGCGCCTCGCCATCACCTGGCCCGCGCTCACCCGGCCGCGTCTCTTTGGCGCCGGCGCCGCCAGTTCCGAAACCTGATGTTCGCCATCACCTCCCGCCGTGGCTGGTGGTACCTGCTGTCGCTGTCGTTGCTGCTGCCCGGCGTCATCGCCCTCCTCACCGGCGGCCTCAAGCCCGGCATCGACTTCACCGGCGGCTCGCTCGTCCAACTGCGCTTCGACCAGGCAATCACCCAGCAAGCCGTTCAGGCCGTCGCCGTCGACAGCGGCTATCCGGGCGCGACCGTCCAGCTCACCGAAGACCGCGGAGCGCTGGTGCGCACGCCGCCGCTTGAAGTTGAGACCAAGAACGCGCTCGTCGCGTCCATCTTCGAACGCGTCGGGCCCGGTCAGGAACTCAGTTTCTCCACCATCGGCCCCGTCGTCGGCGCCGAACTGACCCGCGCGGCGGCTATCGGCGTGGCCGTCGCCTCCGCCCTCATCCTGCTCTACGTCATGTGGGCCTTCCGCCGCATGGAGCGTCCGGTCGCGCTCGGCCTGGCCGCCATCGGCGCCCTCCTGCACGACGCCCTGTTCCTGCTGGGACTCTTCGCTTTGCTGGGCCATCTGGCCGGCGTCCAGGTGGACGCGCTGTTCGTGACCGCCATCCTCACCGTCATCGGTTTTTCCGTGAACGACACCATCGTCGTGTTCGACCGCATTCGCGAGAACCGCCAGCGCCACCTGCGCCTGCCCGACGCCCAGCGCCCGAGCTTCGAACAGACGGTCAATTTCAGCGCCAACCAGAGCCTCACCCGCTCGCTCAACACCTCGCTCACCGCGATTCTGGTGCTGCTCGCCCTCATCATCCTTGGCGGTCCCACCATCCGGCTCTTCGTCATCGCGCTGGCCGGCGGGTTCCTGATCGGAACCTACTCGTCGATCTTCGCCGCCTCGTCAGCGCTGGTCTCCTGGGACCGGCGCGACGTTCCACGCATCTGGGAGCGCTTTCGAAGCCGGTTGACGCTCGTCCGCTAGTCCGCGCTGGCGCTGCGGCGCAATTCAGCCAGCGCCTGTCCGTATTCCACCACCTCGCCGTCGCGGACCGGCAACCGCTCCACCACGCCGTCTTCCGGCGCGCACACGTCGTGCGCCACGCCCAGCACATCCACGTACCCGATGGTCTGCCCCTCGTCCACGGCGTCCCCGATCCCCACCAGCGGCGGCGCGCCCGGTTCGGTCAGCGCCACGAACACCCCAACCTGCTCCGAGGTCACGATGACCAGGCCCTCATCCGCGGCGTCCGCGTCTTCGACCGCGGCCGTTTCAGCAGCTAAGACGCCCAACGCGCTGGACCGCCGTACCCGGATCGTCCGCTCGGCGTCACCGACTTCGATCTCTTCCGCGCCCGTCTCCCGCAGCAACCGGGCCAGACGCGGAACGTCCTCGTCCAGCGCGGCCTCCCAATCCGGGTCGGTGGTCATCGACGCCTCGAGTGGCCGCTAGACCCGCGTCTGGTACTCGCCGCTACGCGAGTCGATACGCAGCACGTCGCCGGTCTCCACAAACAGCGGGACCTGAACTTCCAATCCAGTCGCGACCCGCGCCATCTTGGTGGCGCCGGTCGCCGTATCGCCCCGAACGCCTGGCTCGGTTTCCACAACCTCGATGTCGATGTTGATAGGCAATTCCACGCCTAGCGGCGCGCCTTCGAACGACGTGATCTCCAGGTCCAGCCCATCCGTCAGGTATTGCGCGGCCTCGCCAACCGAGTCTTCGGACAGCGTCATGTCCTCGTACGTCTCCATGTCCATGAAATGAAAGCCGGACGAGTCGCGGTACAGGTACTGCACTTTGTGCGTTTCCAGAATCACCCGCTCAAAGCGCTTCGAAGCCTGAAAGGACCGGTCCGTCGTCGACCCGCTGCGTATGTCGCGCACCCGCAGCCGCACATTCGCCGATCCTCGGCCGATCTTCTGGTGCTGAAAGTCGATGATCTGGCAGAGGGCGCCGTCCATTCGCAGCACCCATCCCCGCCGTAGTTCGCCTGCGTCAATCACCTACTGGCCTCCCAACCCGTCCGTCCTGGAGTTTGCGTCGCGCTGAGTATGCCGGTCACTTACGAGCCTGGGTCAGAACATCGACGCCGGCCGGCTCGACCACCACCAGGTCCTCGATCCGTACCCCGCCCCAGCCCGGCAGATAAATGCCCGGCTCCACGGACACCACCGCGCCGGCGGCCAGCACGTTCGCGCCGCGCGGCGAAAGCGTGGGCGCCTCGTGAATCTCCAGCCCCACGCCGTGGCCCGTCCCGTGACCGAAGTTTCCGCCGAAACCCGCCTCGGTAATCACCTCGCGAGCCAGTGCATCGGCCTCCCGTCCCGTCATACCGGCGCGCGTCCCGGCCTCGGCCGCGACCTGAGCCTCCAGCACGATCGCGTAGATCTCATCGAACGTTCCGTCGGAATCTCGCGCCGTAAACGTGCGGGTGATATCCGAGCAATACCCGTCCAACCGAACGCCCAGGTCCACAATCACCGGCTCCCCCGCGCCAATGGGACGCATACCTGGCGCGTGATGCGCCATGGCCGCATTCGGCCCGCCGGCCACAATCGTCGGAAACGACGGCCCGTCCCCGGCCTCCCGTATCAGCCGCTCCAGTTCCAGCGACAGGTCGCGCTCCGTCATCCCGGCCGCCACGGTTTCACCCGCCGCCGTCATCACGTCGTCCGCCAGCCGCACCGCCTCGCGCAACAGGGCAAGCTCCGCTTCGTCCTTCGCGATGCGCTGACTCTCGACCTGCCCGTCCAGCGGCTTCACCGCCGCCGCCTGCGACTCCCTGGCCAGGCGGTCCACAAGCTCGCGGTGCTGTTTGAGCGACGTGTGTTCCGACTCAACGCCCAGTTGGCCAATGCCACGCTCGCCCACCCACGCGGCCACCACGCCAAGCGTGTCGACATTCTCGATCACGTCGTAGCCTGCGGCCTGCTGCCGCGCCTGCACCGTATAGCGAGAATCGGTCACCAGCCGCCGGTCCTGCTCCGATATCAGCAACGTGGCAGCCGTCCCGGTAAACCCACTCAGGTAGCGCCGGTTAGCCTCGCCCGTCACCAGCATGGCGTCCACGCCAAGCGCGTCCAGGCGAGCCGCCAGCCGGTCGGTCCGGGCAGCCGTC
Source organism: Chloroflexota bacterium (assembly GCA_034423235.1). Taxonomy (GTDB): domain Bacteria; phylum Chloroflexota; class UBA11872; order UBA11872; family UBA11872; genus UBA11872. The sequence goes on from DAOUIX010000134.1 coordinate 12,109, forward strand.
AGTTCAGATAGCGCTCGATGTTGCGTGTGTGTTCCTCCAGGGTCTCGGAGAAGGCGTGCGAACCGTCCCCGCGCGCGACAAAGAACAGGTATGGCGTGGATTCCGGTCTGGCCGCAGCGATGATCGAGGCCAGCCCGGGTGCGGCAATCGGCCCCGGCGGCAACCCGTTGACCACGTACGTATTGTACGGAGACTGCGTCCGCAGGTCCTCGCCGTTGATATCCGCCTTCCACCACCGTCCTCCGGGGCCGGTCTGGCCGATCGCGTACTGCGCGGTCGGATCCGCCTGCAACGGGATTCCCCGCGCCAGCCGGTTATGGAACACCCCCGATATGACCACCCGCTCCTCATCCAGCACCGCCTCTCGCTCGATGATCGCGGCCAGCGTGATCAATTCATGCACCGACAGCCCGTTGTCGGCCGCGTCCACACGAATCTGCGACGTCACCACCTCATCGAACCGCCGCAGCATGCGCTGAATCAGATTCCGCGCGTTCGAAGATCCGTCGATCTGGTATGTGTCCGGGAACAGGTACCCCTCAAGCGAGTGACCTGCCGGCATGCTCGCCAGGAAGTCGAACTCCACCGCAAACGCCCGGACCTCGTCGCGCGCCAGCCGCAGGAACTCCAGGTCGTCGATCTCGGTCTGCTCCGCCAGCCGTTCCGCCATCTCCTCCAGCCGCCAGCCCTCCGGGAACGTCAGGGTCTGGTCCACGGCATTGGCGGTGCTGAGCGTGCCCACGATCTCGTCCAGGGTCATGTCCGACCGCAGCAGGAAGGTTCCCTGTCGAAACGCCCCTTCCAGCCCTCGCCGTTCCACCAGCACCTGGAACAGAAGATCGCTGCGAATCAGGCTCGCCTCGCGCAGCCCCAGGGCAATGTCCGACGCCGTCGCCCCCACCGGAATCGTGAACGGCACCGTACGGGCGGCCACCGCCGCCGGCGACTCGGCAAAGCGGGCCGCGGCCGAGTAGGCAAGCAACAGCACCCCGGCCAGCGTCAGCAGCCCGATCCCAAACGCCTGCGTGATCGCGCTGATACGGCTCAGCATGGCGTCGGACTCCTCAGGTAATCCAGCAGCAGAATCTCCGCGGCGCGGGCATCGATGTCCGCCTCTCCTGCTCCGTCCCGCCGGGCGGCCTGCGTGGTCAAATGCTCGTCCTTCCAGATCACAGGCTCGGGGCGGCCTTCGAGCAGGCGCGCAGCCCAGCGACGGCTGCGCGCCGCCTGTGCGCTCTCCGTTCCGTCCGTATTCAACGGCAGCCCGATCACTAATGTTGCGCCGGGGTAGGCATCCAGCATCTCCCCTAATGCCGCCGCGTCGCCGCTCGTCCCCGATCGTGTTAGTACCCGCCGCATCGTCACGAACGAACCGGACGCGTCCGTCATCGCCACGCCAATCCGTCGCTCGCCAAGGTCCAACGCGCCCACTCGCCGTCCCACCGCTGGTGGCGGGACCTCGGGGTCATGGGGTCGTGATTGCGATTGGTTTCGGCGCTTCGACCTGGACATCGATGCGAAATCCGATCCTCGGAAAATTGGACGTATCGGTCGGGTCGTGCGTCACCGTCACGTCATCCACCCCCGGCAGCGCCCGCAGCGCTTGCAGCCCCGTGCCCAGCGACTGCCCGGCCGCCGTGTTGCGCACCTGGTTGTGGTCGATCGTATCCACGGCTTCCGCAATCGCCTGCACCCGCAAATCCAGCACGCCTTGGCTTTCGCCCAGCACCTCCGTATCGATCACCCGAATCGAGTCGATCTCGAACGCCTGCCCCTCCAGCGAATCCCGCAGCCGCCGCCGCAGCACGGCTTCCAGATCCTCGGTCGAAAAGGCCGTGCCCAGCGCCCGGATCTCCATTGATAGCGAGAGGTCCGTCGCATGCTCATCCGGTGCGGCGCTGAACTCGCGCCGCAGAATCTGCGGGTTGCCGGTGGCTGGCGACCACACAATCAGCGTCTGGTTCGCCGGACGGTCACGCCGCAGGCGCTCGATGGCCGCGCTCTGCAAGCGCTCCGTCAACAGCGCGTTCAGTTCGCTGACGTCGCGCTGCGATACCAGCGCCGCCTCCAGTTCCGAGCCACCTTCCAGCGGTTGTGGGTTATACGCCTCCAGCGCGCCGCCGAACGCACCGTCCACCGTCGTGATCGCCAGCGCCGGCGCGTTCCCCGCCAGACCTGGCGCCTCGGCCGTCACGGCAACGATGGCCTCCCCGGGCACATCGCGTCCGCCGACCTGCAGCGTGGGCGGCACCAGGAACTCCGCATTCGTGAGGAAGCCGGTCCGGTCAGCCGTCATCACCCGCGTCCCCACCGGGAGAACCACCGCCTGCCGCGTCCGATTGCGAATCGTTACAAAGCCCGTCGCCACGCCCTGCGCCTCACGACGACGCCCAGTCGTGGGCTTCGTCAGCGTGTCCGACACCGTCGCGTCCATGATTGTCGCCGGCACGATGCCCCGCTCCACGTCCACCGACCCTGCATCCGGATCGATTCGCACCGTCGCGTCAATCGGCAGCCGATTCGCCGCCGGCACCACCACGATCGTGCTGGATGGCGCAACGAAATACTGAAACGCCACCACCACAAGCAAGACCGCCGCCAACCCGCCCACAATCGCCGCAATTGCTAGGCGTGACACCGGTTCGCTCCAGACCCGCGCACTTGCCACCGGCGACCGAGGGAAACGCCATGTCGTTGACTTAGAAGGTGAGGCATCCGTTGAGAGTCGCTCGAACACCACCTCACGCTTGGCCCCTGCGGATCTCGGCAAACCTGTCCAGGGCGCGTCATGAACGCGCTGTCGGTTGATCCCGGCCTCGGGGATGTATACGTGCCGCACCACCTCGGGCCGCCGCTCCCCTACCGCTCTCATGTCCCGGCCGCCGTGTCGGTCACATAAGCGCGTCCGGCGTCAAGCGCGGCGGGAATCCGGGATGGGTCCTTCCCACCGGCCATGGCCAGTTCCGGCCGTCCGCCGCCGCCGCCGCCGGCCATCGTCGCCATCGCTCGCGCCAGCGCACCGGCATTCACGCCCAGGCCCACAGCCTCGTCCGAAGCTGCGGCAACGAATGCCGGACGTCCATCGATGGTGGCTGCCAGCACGATCACCCAGGGTTCATCCAGCCGCTGGCGCAGATCGTCGCTGAGTCCTCGCAGCGCATCCCGGTTCGTCACCGGCGTGTCGGCCGCAACCAGCGATATCGGGCCCACGGACACGGATTCCGCCGCCAGACGTTCGGCTTGCCGCCGCGCGTCAGCCCGTTCCGACGCCTGCAACCGCCGTCGCAGGTCAGCCTGCTGTTCGAGCAGCCGTTGCACGCGGTCTGGCGCCTCCGCTGGCGCCGAGTCCAGTCGACGGGCGATTCCGGCCAGCAAGTCCTGGCTGCGTTCCACAAAAGTCACCGCACCCGCACCGGTCACCGCCTCGATCCGACGAACTCCCGCCGCAATGCCGGACTCCTGCACCACCGCGAACAGCCCGATCTGGTTGCTGGACACGCAATGCGTTCCGCCACAGAGCTCCCGGCTGATGCCGCCCATCGTCACCATGCGGACCTCTTCGCCGTATTTCTCGCCGAACAGCGCCATGGCGCCGGCCTCCACGGCCGCCTGCACTTCCGTTGACTCGGTCACCAACTCGTGATCGCTGAGAATCTGCGAGTTGACCCAATGCTGAATCTGGCGCAACTCGTCGTCCGTCACCGGCGCCGGATTCGTGAAGTCGAAACGCAGCCGGTCCGGCGCCACCAGCGAACCCGCCTGCCGAACATGATCGCCCAGCGTCCGCCGCAGCCCCGCGTGCAAGAGGTGCGTGGCCGTGTGGTTGCGCATGATGTTGAAGCGGCGTTCGCGGTCAACCTGGGCCCGCACGCGCTCGCCCACGGCCAACTCGCCCGTCGTAACCTGCGCCACCATCACTACGGTGCCCTCCAGATTCTTCAGCGTGTCAGTCACCCGGGCCGCTCCGTTGGGGCCCTCCAGCACGCCCGAATCGCCGACCTGCCCACCGGCTTCCCCATAGAACGGCGTTTGGTCCAGCACCACCATCACTTGGCTGTTCGCGCTGGCGGTGTCCAGCAACTCGCCGTCCCGAGCCAGGACCACGACCGTCCCTTCCGCGTCCGTCACAAAGTCGTACCCCACGAACACCGACTCGCCGAACCCAGATGGCAGATCGCGCCCCTGGCCGTCGGATTGGGCGGCTCGGCTGCGCGCCTGTTGCTCCGCCAGCGCCGCGTCAAACCCTTCCTCGTCCACGCCCACCCCACGCGCCCCCGCGATGTCCTTCGTAATGTCCGGCGGGAACCCAAAGGTGTCGTACAACTCGAACACCCGTGCGCCGTCCACCTGCCCGCCCGGCGGCACCCTGGCCAGCAGGTCATCCAGCCGCGCCACCCCGGCGTCCAGCGTCCGGCGGAAGCGTTGCTCCTCCTCGCTAACCACGCTGCGGATGAAGTCCGCCCGCGGCGCCAGCTCCTCGTAGCCCTCCTCCGACATCACGTCAATGGCCGTCGCCACCACTGGTCCCATCGCGTCCGAGTCAATCCCCAGTTGCCTCGCGTGCCGCACGCCCTGGCGGATGCTGCGGCGCAGGATGTAGCCGCGGCCCTCGTTGCCCGGCATCACCCCGTCGCCAATCAGGAACGCCGCCGCCCGGCTGTGCTGCGCGATCACTCGGAGCGACCGCCCGCTCTCCCGCTCGGCCTCATACGCCAGGCTCGCCTGACCGGCCGCCGTACGTATCAGCGGCCACCACGTATCGGTCTCGTAAATCGAATTGACGCCTTGCAGCACCACCGCCCATCGCTCCAAACCGGCGCCTGTGTCAACGCCGTGCTTCTCCAGCGGCGTCAGGTCGCCGTCCGCCGACTTGAAGTACTGATTGAACACCAGGTTCCAGATCTCCAGGTAGCGCTCCGGCGCCGCCAGCGGTCCCACGTCCGGTAGATCCGGCCGCAGGTTCACGTGAATCTCGCTGGTCGGCCCGCAGGGACCGCTGTCGCCCGTCGGCCCCCAGAAGTTGTCCTCGCCCGCGTACGCAATGCGCTCACGCGGATGCCCCAGGTCGGCCCAGATATCCGCGGCCTCTTCGTCGCGCGGCACACCGGGGCTGCCCTCGTACACCGTCGCCCAGACCCGATCCGGCTCGATCCCAATCACGTCCTGCACCAACTCGCGCGCCCACGTGATCGACTCGACCTTGAAATAGTCGCCAAAGCTGAAGTTGCCCAGCATTTCGAAGAACGTGAGATGGCTCAGGTCGCCGACCTCATCGAGATCGGTGGTTCGGAAGCACTTCTGCACCGTCGCGATCCGCGGATACGGCGAAGGCCGCTCACCGCTGAAGTACGGCTTGAACTGCTGCATGCCGGCCGATGTCAGCAGCACGCTCGGATCCCCCACCGGCACCAGGGATGAACTCGGCAGCACGCGGTGCTCGCGCGTGGCGAAGTACGTCAGGTAGTGGTCGCGGATCTGGGCGGTGTTCATCGGGTGGTCACCAGGCGGGCCGGGCCCGCAAAACAAAGAAAGACCGACGGAAGCTGCCTCCCGATCAGCCTTAGAGAATTTGCGAGCCGAGGGTCATGCCTGCGCTATCGGAGGTCCTCCATCGGTTGCTCGGACTCGGCGTCCGGTCGCGTCACGCTGAGTGCGTACCCCGCCGCCAGCCCGATCAGAAATCCCAGGATCAGCTTGGCGAGCCGGACAACCATGGCCCGACTCCCAGGGAACCTGTCACGTACGAAAAAGCTATCACAGTTTTTCGCCGAGACACGCCAACATCCGTCCCAGGGACATGCTTCGCCCCGCGACGTTCACGTTAGCACCAAATGCGCCACCAGCAATCCCACCAGGCAGCCCACAAACGCCCCAAGGATCGGCAGGCCGCCGATCGACATGTAGGTAGCCCCAATAGCGCCTGCCGCCAGCGCGCCGCCCGCGAAGCCCGCAACGCCAAATGGCCAGTAGAAGAACCCCGAGTTCTCGCGCCGGCCCACCACCGCGTGAAACGTAAAGCTCACAAACGTCGCCAGCAACAACCCCAGGTACACGGATGGTGGAATCACGAACAGCGCGTCCATGCCTAGCCGATTCCCGACGGCGCGGCCGCTACGGCTCGCAGCGCCTCCACGTGCCGCACGATCGCGTCGCCGGCCCGCGTAACCTCATCCCGAGTCGTGCTCCGTCCAACCGTGCAACGCAGCGACCCGCGCCGAAAGTCGTCCGGGAGGCCCAAGGCCTCAATCACGTGCGACGGCTCCAGCGAGCCCGATGTGCACGCCGCGCCGGTTGACACGGCAACCCCCTCCAGATCAAGCCGAATCAATAGCGACTCGGCGTCGATGCCCGCAAACGCAAATGGCGCGAACGCGGGCAGCCGTCGACCTGGAGCTCCCGTAACTCGCACGCCCTGGCACCCGGCTGTCACACGCTCAACAAGGGCTGCGCTCATCGAGCGCATCTGCGCCGTCCGTTGAGCCCGTTCCGACTCCGCGCGCGCCACGGCCTCGCCCAGACCAACAATCCCGGGCACATTTTCGGTCCCCGCCCGGCGGTCACGCTCCTGCGCCCCGCCAAAGGCCTGCCGTTCCACCTTTACGCCCTCGCGCACAAACAGCGCGCCGACCCCTTTGGGACCGTAGAGCTTATGCGCGGACAAACTTAACAGGTCCACGCCAAGCCGATCAACGTTTATGTCGAGTTGGCCAGCCGCCTGCACTGCGTCCGTATGCACACGCGCCCCCACCGCGTGCGCCATTCGCGCAAGTGTCGGTAGGTCCTGGATCGTTCCGATTTCGTTGTTCGCCAGCCCAAGGCTCACGAGCACCGTGTCCGCGCGAAGCGCCGACTCCAGGTCGCCCGCGGCTACCCGTCCCTCCGCGTCCACCGGCAGCTCCGTCACCTCAAACCCATGCGCCCGCAGCGAGCGCGCGGCGAACAGAACCGCGTGGTGCTCGATCGCCGTGGTCACCACGTGGCGGCCGCGGGCCGTATCCGCCAGGGCCGCCCCGATCACCGCCAGGTTGTCCGCTTCGGTCCCGCCGCTGGTGCAAACGACTTCTCCGGGTCTACAGCCCAGCACGCCGGCAACCTGCTCGCGCGCGGTGTCTACCGCCTCACGGGCGCGTCGCCCGGGCGCATGCACGCTCGATGGATTGCCGGCCTCGCACCAGAAGTACGGCCGCATGGCCTCAAACACCGCCGGATCCAGCGGCGTCGTGGCGGCGTGGTCGAGATAGATGCGGGCGCCCGCGCGTTGCGTCACGTCGTCAGTATGCCCCCGTTAATTCAGCCGTCAGCGGTGCGCCTGCCGGCGCACCGGCCCACACTCGCGCGCGCGGATTCCGGCAGCAGACCGCCCGAAAAGGTGAGTTTTGTAACCTCAAAACGGCCCCATCAGCCGTTACCCTAGTCTTCTATGCCTCGACAATTCTCACGACGAACTCTTGGACGGGCGGCCGCTCTCGGAGCCGCCGGTTTGGCCTCGGCCCCTGCCGGTCGCGTCCTGGCCAATCTGGCGGAGACATCGGACGCCGCCATCGATCCGCTCTTTGCCGGCTTCGTGGAGCGCGTCGGCGGCGTTGCGATCGTCGGCAGTCCCCTCACCCAGCGCTTCCAGCGCAACGGCCGTTCCGCGCAGCTCTTCGCCAACTTCCTGCTGGAATACTGGCCCGAGGACGCTGGCGCCTCCTACGACGTTCAACCTGCCTTGCTGGGCGAGCTTGTCTCCGGTGGCCGGTACTTTCACCAGGTCGCCCCGTTTCGCAGCGAGCCCACGGTGGAGTATGTCTGGCAGACCCGCCACTCGGTCCGCCTCGGATTCCTGGAGACGTGGAATCGCCTCGGACGAGCCGAGCTGCTCGGGCTACCCATCTCCGAGGAAGTACCCGAGGCCGGCGGCGTTACGGCCCAGTACTTTCAGCGGGGCAAGCTGAGCTATCTGGCCACGCGCGCTGTCCCCATTCAGATCGAACCGCTCGGACGCACCTACCTCCAAACGCTGAACGACGGCCTGCATGCCGCTTACAGCGTTGATCCCATCGCTGCGCAGACACCCGGCGCCTCACCTTCGCTCCGGCTCACCGTCGAGAACACCGGCGACAACACCTGGGCCGCGAGCGGCGACCATGCCGTCGCGCTCGGGGCGCGCTGGGCTGACTCGAACAAGCCCTCCATTCGCGCTGCGCCGGCTTCCCTGGCGCTGGCCGGCGACGTCGCGCCAGGCGCTTCGGCCACGTTTGACCTTGCCGTGCAGATGCCCGCGGTCCCCGGCCCGTTTCGACTGCAACCCGACCTGCAGACCGGCGGCGAGTGGTTCACCGCCCTGGCCGTACAGGCGCCGATCATCGATCTCCCGGCCCGGCTGGCCACACCGGATATCAGGGTCGGTCTGCTCGACATTAGCGATGACAACCCAGGGGTTCACCAGGCCACGATTTTTTCGACGGCTGGGTTGCAGGTTCGCGACGAGGGCGGCGCCGTTCTGGGGCAACTCAACGCGGACGAGCGCGTGGTCATCCGTCGCGACATCCCCAACGAACGGCACCTGGTCAACCTTCCCGACGGCACGACGCTGCAAACCGTTGGCAAAGTTCACATTGATCCTGCCGAGGGCTCACGGCTGCGGCTTGAGGAAACCGCCCCGCAGCGGACCTATCGGGGAAGCATGGAATTTGCCTGGCTGCCTAGGTACCGCAGCGCCTGGGTCGTCAACACCCTGCCCATGGACGACTACCTCGCTGGCCTGGTGGAGCAGAACGACACGATTCCCTGGGAAGCCCTGCGCGCCTCCGCCATCGCCTTTCGCACCTACGCCTACACCGTTCGCGCCGAGCGCCGGGCGCGCAACGCCCTCTTTGACGTTGCGGCCTCCACCCGGCATACGCCCACGCTTTACACCCGCGATCAGGTCTATCACGGCTATGCGCGCGAACTCTCCGGCACCCGCTTGCGGGACGCCGTCAACGACACGCGCGGCTGCGTGCTGACATATCAGGGCAGTACCATCCACGCCGTGTACTTCTCACGCGCCGATGGCCGCACTCGCAGCTGGCATACCCAATGGGGCGGCTCGCTCAAGCCCTGGGCCGTAGCCGTTGACGATCCCTACAGCCGGGGCCAGACCCTGCTGGGACACGGCGTCGGTCTCCCGCTGCGCAGCGCCAACGCCATGGCCGCCGCCGGCGCCAATGGGGAACAAATCCTGGCGTCCTACTACACCGGCATCGACTTCGAGCACGTCTATTGATCACCCACGACACCGCAACTGACCTGCGCGGGCGAGACTTCCTCACCCTGACCGATCTCACGCCCGACCAACTTCGTCGCCTGCTGGACCGCGCCTCCCAGCTCAAGGCCATGCAGGCGGCTGGCCAACCGCATCCGCTCTTGCCCGGGCTCAGCCTCGCCATGCTGTTCGAGAAAGCCTCGCTACGTACGCGCACTACCTTCATGGTCGGCATGTCTCAGCTGGGCGGGTTCGCGATCGACCTGATGAACGAGCACACCCAGATCGGCGTGCGCGAATCGATTCCCGATATCGCGCGCAACCTGGAACGCTGGGTTGACGCCCTTATGGCCCGCGTCTACGCGCATCGCACGCTTGAGGAACTGGCCGCCTGGGCCGACATTCCCGTAATCAACGGTCTCAGCGATCTCACCCACCCCTGCCAGGCCCTGGCCGACCTGCTGACGATGCGGGAAGTCTTGGGGGACCTGGCCGGTCGGCGGCTCACCTACGTCGGCGATGGGTTCAACGTCTGCAATTCGCTTCTCTACGCCGGCGCGCTCTCCGCCATGCACGTGCGGGTTGCCGCGCCCGTCGGCTACGAGCCGGATGAAGACATCCTGGAGCGTGCTCAGGAAATCGCGGAAGCCGGCGGTGGCAGCGTCGAGATCGGCAATGATCCGCAGGCCGCCGCGACTGACGCCGAGGTCGTCTACACCGACGCCTGGGTCAGCATGGGCCTCGAACACGAAGCCGCCCGGCGCCGAGAGGTCTTCGCGGCCTTTCGGGTGGACGACGACCTGATGGCCCTGGCTGACCGGGACGCCGTCTTCATGCACTGCCTGCCCGCCCACCGGGGCGAGGAGGTTACCGATGCCGTCCTTGATGGGCCACAGTCGGTCGTCTTCGATCAGGCCGAGAATCGCCTGCACACCCAAAAGGCCTTGCTCGTGGCCATCATGCGCGGCGATGCCGCCTTCGACGATCTGGGAGCGTAGGTAGACTGAAACACCGTCGGCGCTGACGATAAGCGGCTCGCGTGGAACAACTCGAATACTTGGTAGGTGAGTTCGACTTTGGCGCCGCAATTCAGATTCTGCTGGTCGCTCTCCTCTTCAACGCTGTTCTTTCGCTGATTCGCGGAACCCAGGCCGACCAACTGCTCCGCGGACTGCTGGTTGTTGCTGTGGGCTTGTTCGTTATCGGTCGCGTGCTCCAGCTTGAGCTCATCAACTGGATTTTGGACCAGGGCCTGCTGGTGGCGACGTTCGCCCTGATCGTGGTCTTTCAGCCGGAACTGCGGCGTCTACTCGAGCGCGTCGGCCGCACCGGAACGCTGGTAGCGCATCCCTTCGGCATGGTCACGCCGGAGCAGACGCAACAGATGATTGGCGCCGTGGTTGGCTCGGCCGAGGAACTCTCGGCCCGGCTGTGGGGCGCGCTTATTGTTGTACAGCGCCAGGGCGGGCTGGACGAATTCGCCAGCACTGGCACCCGCCTGGAAGCCAGCCTGTCGCGCAACCTGCTCGTCACCGTGTTTCATCCCGGCTCCGAACTGCACGATGGAGCGATCCTGGTCAACGGCACGGAAGTTGTGGCCGCGCACGTCATGCTGCCGCTCAGCGACGAGCTGGGGCCGCAGGACCATGTGGGCACAAGGCACCGGGCCGGCCTTGGCATTACCGAAGCCACCGACGCGGTCGCCGTCATCATCTCCGAGGAGACGGGCGGAATCTCAATGGCTGTGGATGGCCGGCTCGAACGTCACCTCACGCCGGACCAGTTGCGACGTCGGCTTGAAACGGCCTTTCGGGTGCAAACGCGCGGCGCCGGTCTCCAGGGCCTGCCCGCCTGGATCTCACGCAGTAGGTGAACACCTCCCAACGCCGGCGCGCGCGCCGCATCATCGTGGCGCGCCGATTCTTCTCGCGCACGCTCGGCGTGCGCTTTTTCGTAGCCCTGGCGTTGTCGGCGCTGGTCTGGGTGGTTTGGACCCTCGAGCGGAATCCCGACGAAGAGATTCCCTTTAGCGACGACATTCTTGTCGATGAAGTCAACCTCGGCCCCAGCCTGGTGCTGGCCAACCCCATCGAGCCGGTGCGCGTGACCGTGGAAGGACCCAAAGTCAACCTGGACCGGTTGACCGTGCGCGACTTCTCGGCGCGTGTGAACCTGGCCGGCATCGGCTCGGGCGTTCACCAGCTTCCGGTGGAAGTCGCGGTGGCGGACGCCGCCATGGAGGTGGTCCGGGTGACGCCCGAAACCGTGACCGTGCAAATCGATCCGTTCGAAGTCCGTGCCTATGAAGTGACCGCCCGTCTGGAGAGCGCGCCGGCGGTCGGATTCCGCGCCGAACTCAACAACGTCGAATCAAGTCCCGCCAGCGTGCAGGTCAGCGGCGGCGCCTCCGAAGTCGAAGAGGTCGCCGCCGTCATCGCGAATCTGAGCCTCGAAGGCGCCACCACCGATGTGTCCACGCACGTCCTCCTGATCCCAACCGATCGCAGCGGCAACGAACTCGAGAACGTCCGCCTTGATCCGCAGGCCGCCCAGGTTCGCGTGCCCATCATGCGCATCACCAGCCGCAAGCGTGTGCCCGTCCTGGCCGAGCTCAGCGGCAGCGTCGCGCCCGGCTTCTTCGTCCGCGAGATCAGCGTCGTACCAACCACCGTTGAGATTCAGGGCCAGCCCGAGGACATTGAACGAGTCAGAGCCGTCAGCACGCTTCCGCTCGATGTTGACGGCGCGCGCGGCGATGTTGAGGGCAATGTCGCCTTTGATGGTCCGGTGGGCGTCCTGCTGCTCAGCGATGAGCCAACCGCTGCCATCGTCGTTGTCGTCGAACCGCTCGCCGATACCACCACCATTCAGGCCGCCGTGGTCGCCGTCAACATCGATCCCGGCCTGGCCGTCGCGGTGTCGCAAGCTTCGGTCCAGGTCGTCGTTGGTGGCTCGGTCGAGACCCTTCAGGAGCTACGAGCCGGCGATGTCGTGGCCGAACTGGACGTGGCCAACCTCAGCCCCGGTCGTCACCAGCTTCGACCGGTCATCACCGTTCCCCCAGGCCTCGAGATCTCCCAGGTCACTCCACCCGTGCTCACCGTGGAATTGCAACGCACGACGAGTTCGCCGCCGTCATCCCAGGGCCAGGCCCTCATCGGACCCGGCGGCGCGGTCGCCACCGCAACCCCAACGCCTCAGCCCACACCCACCGCAACACCGCGACCCGGCGCCACCACCCCCATCAACTGATCAGGCCCGCCGCGACGCCGCGCGCGCAACGGCACGTTCGTAGAGCTCGCTCAGCGGCGCCGTCAGCCGCTCCCAGGACAACTCCTCCACGGCCCGCTCCCGGGCCCTCGCACGCATTGCCGCCGATTCATCGAACGCAAGAGCCCGCATCACGGTTTCCAGAACGGCCGCGGGCGACGAATCGGCCGCCACGAAGCCGGTGTCCCCGTCGAGAATGAAGGTCAGCGCCTCGCCTACCGGCGTTGTCACAATCGGCACGCCGGCGTACATCAGGTCGATGTATCGCGGCGAGCACTTGGCCCGATTCGCCACCGTGTCGGCCAGCGGCATCAGCGCCAGATCCACCGCCGCCAGCGCCGCTGGAATGTCCGAGAACGGCAGCCAGCCCAGGAACGACATCCGATCGGCCAGGCCCGAGACACGCATGTCGGCCGCCAGGTCCCGCTCCTGCCCGAACTTTCCGGCCCCGAGTACCAGGAACCGCGCCTTCGGCGACCGCTCCGCAATCCCGCGGATCAGCTCCGCCCATGCCTCCAGGCCATAGTCGAAGAACCGCGTGTAGATGAGGATCAGGTGCGCGTCGCGACCAATCCCCAGCGAGCGCCGAAAGCCGCTTCCGGCCCGGTCCGGCGCCCAATTCTCGTAGGCTGCCGGGTCGAAACCATTCGGAAGGTGGAGCGCCGGACACTCGCCGGCAACCTGACCCGCCCGCTCGGCCAGCAGTCGGCTGGCCGCCGTGAACGCGTCGCAGCGACGCATCCCGAAACGCTCCTGGATTTCGAACACCTCGACCAGCAATCGCGCATAGTCTTCGTTTCGGCTCCAGCCGTCCCGTCCCTCCCAATCGTCAAGGTCCAGCACGATGGCCGGACGATCCCGCCGTCGCGCAATCAGCACTTGTGCCAGGCCGGAGACCGCCTTCGGCTTGAACACGTGAACCAGGTCGGGCCGCCACTGCGCCACCAGGTCCGCCGCCGCGCGAGCCAGCCGCCACTGCGTCCACGCGGTGCCGATGAGGGCCGCACCGTCAAATCTCGGTCGCGGCAGGCACAGCACCTCGACCCCGTCGTCCTCCCATTCGCGTCCGTAGATCGCGGGGTCGTCATAGGGCGGCACGATCACTCGGACCCGGTGCCCAACGGCCGCCGTCGCACGAGCCATGGGCATCACGCGCCGCCCTGTCGTGTTCTTTGGCTCGAATCCAAACGGTGCAATGTAGACGGCGTACATCCGGCTACCTTCGCCGGCTGCGGATCGACAACGTGACCGCCGCGAGACTAAGCGCGCCCACGCTGACCAACGAGATCGCCCGGCCCGCCTCGAACGGTATCGACCGATACGTGAACTCAACCAGGTGATCCCCGGCTTCCCGAATCAGCACCGCGCGATGCCCCACGTTCGCCTGCCATACCGGCTCTTCCACTCCGTTAACCTGCGCCCGCCAACCCGGATACGGCGCATCCGGCAATACCAGCACCCGCGGCCCCGAAGTGTGGACCCGCAGGCTCACCCGTTCCCGCTCCTCGTCCAGCGACTCCACGCGGTCGGCATCCGATTTCGCGCGACCCCGCGGGGCCATCAGGGCCCGCAACTCGTCCGCCGACCCGACGCTCAACTGCCCGGTCGGCCGCGCCGGCCGCAGCAGCCCCAGGGCTTGAGCCGCCTCGCCGAGTCCGCCCCATTGCGATTCCACGTCGGAGGCGACCGTCAACACCGCCGTTCGGCTTGGAGCCAGGTCCGGTGCGCCAACCAGGTCTTGCGCCTCCTCGCCATCGCGCGCCAGCCGCACGTCGCTCACCAGCCAACCCCGCGGCGCCGCCGAGCCTCGCCGCGTCACCACCACCTCACCGGCTCGCTGGCTCACCCCGGCGGCCTCGGACCGCAGCGCCAGTGCCGTTGAACCGCCATCCGCCCGCAGCAGCGACAGCGCCCGCAGGTCATACGGGGCGCCTTCTGCCGCAACCATCACGCGCCGAACGTCGATCGGCGTGGCAAATGTTGCCCGGCTTACGAACGCCGGGCGGTCCAGACCTCTGCGGACAGACACCAGGTGCCCTGGCCCCAACACCACCCGCTCCGGTCGCTCGGCCCGGCGCGTCAACGGCAGCGTCACCACCGAGCCGTCTGCCGCGTGCAGTTCCACGTGCCCCGCGCGACCAGCCGGATGGTCCAATGGTGCGTCAATGACCGCCACCACGCCGATTACGCCCTCCGCGGACACCGCATCGGCGCGCCCCAAGCTGTCGATGGTTCGCCGGTAGCCGAGATCCAGGGTCACACCCTCCACCTCGAATACTGTGTCCGGACTGCGAATCACCGACTCCACCCCTAGCCCGTCCAGCACGCGGTCCGAGGGAATGTCGCTAATCGCTTGCTGAATCAGCAGGTCCGGCGTCGCGGCGGTCCCCGGCAGCAGTAGTTCGCGGAATTCCACGAAGCTACGCAGCGGCAATACGCCGCCGTCGTACCCGTCGGCGCTTGCCAGGCCATACGCCATACCCAGATTCGGGTTCATGATCGCGGAGTTCTTGAGCGTGACCAGCAATTCACGAAACGAGCGCTCGCCCAAACGGTTGAACCATGTCTCCGCCAGCTTGGCGCGAACCGGCTGACTGATCTCAAACGACGGATTCGCCAGGCTCAGCACGCGGCCGTCCCATTCAGTCGCATCCAGCGCCGCGTCAACGCTAGGGTCGGCGGCAAACGCCTCGGCCGGCACCGCCTGGCCGACCGGCCCCGGACCGGAAGCCACGACCAGTTCGACCACCAGCACCGCAACGGCCGCCCACCGCGCCCATGCCCACGGTGATGCCAAGGCTGCCGCCAGCACGGCCAGCGCCGCCACCCCGGCCAGAACCCAGGGTCGCGCAACGTCCTCATCGACAGGAAACACGCTGCCCACGAGGGCCAGCGCCAGCCCCACCGCCAGCAGTCCAAGTCCGACAACCGCACCTCGACGCCGTTCACGCACAGCGAGCCGGCCGCGTCCCAGCGACTCAGCCCCCTGCGCCGCCAGCAACGCCGCTGCCAGGATCCCCAGCAGCAACCAGCGCGGCGGCACGCGAAAGAGGTCAAACCCCGGAACCAGTCGGTGCGCCACCCCAAACAGCGGCGTGGCCGGTCCAACCGCCAGCAACAGCGTCGCCGCCAGCGTCCCGACCAGCAGCACCGTCCGCGCGGCGCGCGGCCGCGCCGCCACCCCCAACACCATCAGGATGATCCCGCTCAGCCCGATGTGTGCCACGAACTCCGTGCTCGAGGGCAACCCCGTAAACGTCGGCAGCACCGCCCGCAGAAACTCCTCCCCCGGCAACGAAAACGACGCCGCCTCATGCAGCGGCAACCCACCCGAGCGGATGCCGTGCCTCGAGAGTTCCAGGGTCGGCAGCAATTGAACCGCTCCCAGCAACACCCCGCCAAGCCCGGCCACGGCAATCGCCAGCAGCCCGCGCGCCCAGCCCAACCCCCGCCGGCGCCGCGAGCCGGCGCCGCTGGCGCCGCCAACCGTCACCGCGTAGGCGGCCCCAAACACCAGGCTCATGTACGCCACCTGCGGATGCCCGGCCAGCAGCATCAGCGCCGTCACCGGCGGCAGCGCCAGCCAGGCCCGCCGGTCTCCGGCCACCGCACGGTCCAGCGCCAGCAGCAGCCACGGCAGCCAGGCCGTGGCTGATACCTGGTTCACGTGGCCCGCTTGCGCTACCAGATAGCCGCCAAACGCAAATACCGCCGCCCCTGCGGCGGCCGCCGCCCAGCCCACCCGCAGGGCAACCCGCGCCAGCAACAGCGTCCCGGCCGCTGCCCACGCCGCGTGCAGCATCAGTGCCACGCTCATCGCCCGTTCGGCACTCAACCCAAGCAGCAGCCAGTTCGGCAGGTAGAACACGGCCGCCTGCGGATTCGCCAGGAACGGCGCGCCCATGAACAGGTCCGGGTTCCACAACGGAATCCGCCCCGCCCGCAGCGCATCGAACGCCACGGCCCAGTACGGATAGAAATAGGTCTGCGTGTCGTAGCCGGCCACAACCAGACCCTCGAAAATCAGCCGGCGGTACGTAAGCCCCAGCCCGGCCGTCAGCAGCGCCGCGGCCAGCAACGGTGCTCCAAGCGAGTTGGGGACGCGCTGGCGCAGCGCCCCGTCAAAGACGCCCCGCATGGGGGTCGAGTGCGCCTCCCCTAGATCTCTTCTGCCAGGATGATCGCTTCGGCGATTTCGCGCATTGAGCGGCGTCGGTCCATGCTCAGCTTCTGGATCCGTTTAAACGCCTCCGGCTCCGAGAGCCCCAGGCGCGTCATCAGCAGCCCCTTGGCCCGTTCCACCGCTTTGCGGGTCTCCAGTTGCTCCGTCAGGCTCTCCACGTCCCGGCTCACCGCCTCGAACTCCCCGTACCTGGAAATCGCCACCGCGATTGCCGACTCCAGATCCCGGTCGCGCAGGGGCTTCAGCACGTAGCCAATCACGCCAACGTCGCTGGCGCGTTCCACCAGGTCCCGCTCGCCGTGGGCTGTAACCAGCACCACCGGCGCAATGTGCTCCGCCGTGAGCGCGCGCGCCGCCTCAATCCCGTCCAGCCCGGGCATCTTGATATCCATCACCACAAGGTCCGGTCGCAGTTCCCGCGCCATCCGCACGGCGCTCTCGCCATCCCCTGCTTCACCCACAACCTGGTGGCCCGACGCTTCAAGCCGCTCCTTCAGGTCGAGCCGGATGATCGTTTCGTCTTCAGCGACGATGACTCGCAAGCTCAAGCGAGATCCTTTCCACTGCGGCGCCCCCGCGCGCCCGGCGGGCGTATCGCGCAAGCCTACCAGCGGCGCCAGGCGCATTCCGCGCTGCCAGGACCGGGCCGGAGATTGACCGCCGATTGGCACTACATCTAGTATCCGCCCACTGTGGCGTCCGACATGTGCGATAGCGCTCGCCGGTTGGACCCGCGCCATTGATTTCGCCGTCAGCACTTCGGAGATCGCCGCGTGAACCTCACCTGCCTGCAAGAGAACCTCCATCGCGGGTTGAACCTCGTCAGCCGGGCCGTCGCCGCCCGCAGCCCGCTGCCCGTGCTCAGCAACGTCCTTCTGGCAACGGAAGACGGCGGCCTCAAGCTCGCGGCCATGAACCAGCACATGGCGATCTCCGTCTGGACCGGCGCCAGCATCCAGACCGAGGGCGCCATCACCGTCCCCGCGCGCCTGCTCTCCGACTTCATCGGCCAACTCCCCGAAGGCATCGTCTCCCTCGAACTCGACCCGGAAACCGACACCCTCGCCGTCTCGTCCGGCCGTTTCCGCGCCAAGATGAAAGGCATCGACGCCGCCGAGTTCCCACCCATCCCGGAAGCCGATGCCGAGCGCGAACTCGAGATGCCCACCAGCGTCTGGACCTCCATCATCGAGCAAGTGGTCGTCGCCGCTGCCCAGGACGACAGCCGTCCCGTCCTCGCCGGCGTCAGCCTCACGTTTGGTCCTGACTACGTCGAACTCGCCGCGGCCGATGGCTACCGCCTCGCCGTCCGACGCGCCGCGGCTGAGACCGGAATCTCGGAGGCCACCCAGATCGTCGTCCCCCGCGCCGCCATGGTCGAACTCTCCCGCATCCTCACCGAGGATCCGGGCTCCGTCACCATCGGCCTCACCGCCAACGCGTCCTCCGTACGCTTCAGCACTCGAGCCGTCTCGCTCGTCTCGCAGCTCATTGATGGCCAGTTTCCGGCCTACCAGCAGTTGATCCCCGACACCGCCAACATGGAAACGCGCGTCGTCGCTGACACGGCGGCCGTCACCCAGGCCACCCGCATCGCGGCGCTCTTCGCCCGCGACGGCCAGAACGTCATCAAGGCCACCATCAATGGCGACGACGATGGCGGCCGCTTGGTCCTCTCCGCCAATTCCGCCGAACTGGGCGAGAACCAGGGCGAGGTCGAAGCCGAAGTCACCGGCGACAGCACAAGCGCCCAGATCGCCTTCAACTACCGCTTCCTCAGCGATTGCCTCGGCACCATCACGTCGGAGCGCGTATCGCTCTCGCTGGCCGGCGCCACCAGCCCGGGGCTGGTTCGCCAGGTCGATAAAGACGGACAGGACATGCCGTCCTTCAGCCACGTCATCATGCCCATGCACACGGTGTCATAGGTCGCCGCCATACCGATACCGGCCAACGTCACGCACCCGGCCAACCTGAGCACCCGCGCTTGACCGCCGACCCGCGCTGGACCACGCAGCGTCCCCCCGTCATCGGCGCTCGCGCCATGATGTCCAGCGGCCACCCCCTCGCCACCGAAGCCGGCCTCCGGATCCTCCGAAACGGCGGCAACGCCTTCGATGCGGTCATCTCGGCGGCCGCCGTCATCGCCGTCGCCGAACCAGGCACCAACCACGTCGGCGGCGACGTATTTGCCCTCTGCCTGCCCGCTGGCGCCGCAGACCCCCACGCCATCAATGCCAGCGGCCCGTCACCCGCGGGCCTCACCATCGACGCATTTGACGACGAAATCCCGCCGCACGGCATCAACGCCGCCACCGTCCCCGGCGCCGTCAGCGCCTGGCAGGCGATCCTTGAGCGCTACGGCTCAATCAGCATGGCCGACGCCCTCGCCCCGGCCATCGAATACGCCCAACACGGCCTGCCAGTCGACCCCGATACCGCCCAGGCCATCGCCAACGCCGGCCCGGCCCTCGCCCAGCACGCCGCGAGCGCCCGCAGCTTTCTTCCAAATGGCGCCCCGCCCCGCCCCGGCGCAATGCTCTACCAGCCCGACCTCGCCGAAACGCTGCGACAGATCGCGTACGGCGGAGCCGACGCCTTCTACCAGGGACCCTTCGCCGCCGCCCTCGTGCGCGCCTCCGCGCGCCACGGCGGCGCCTTCACCCCCCGCGATCTCGCCACCTACCAGTGCGAGCTCTTGCCGCCGCTGCGAACCTACTACCGTGGGCTCGAAGTCTTGGAACAACCCTTGCCATCGCAGGGCTTCCTGGTCCTGGAACAGCTCAACATCGCCGAGGGTTTCGAGCTGGCCGCGTTCGAGTTCGGCAGCGCCGACGTGCTCCATCTCATGGCCGAGTGCAAGAAGGCCGCCTTCGCGGACCGCCTCGCCCATGTCGGCGATCCCAACTGGAACGACATCCCCATCGACCGGCTGCTCGGCAAGGAATTCGCCGCCCAGCGCCGCATGTCCATCGACCCGGTTCGGGCCGCCCAACACGTGTCGGCCGGCGACCCCAGCGCCGTCGGTGGCGATACGACCGCCATCTCGGCCGTCGACGAAGCCGGCAACGCCATCACGTTCATCCAGAGCGTCTTCACCAGCTTTGGTTCCTGCTACGTCGTGCCCGGCACCGGCGTCCTCCTCAACAACCGAATGTGCGGCTTTTCTCTCGACCCCGACAGTCCCAACGTATTCCGCGGCGGCAAGCGCCCCATCCACACCCTCAACACCTATATGGTCAGGCGTGAAGACCAATTGCTGCTGCTCGGCTCATCGCCAGGTGGCCAATACCAGGTCCAGACCAACGTCCAGGTCATCTCCAACGTCTTCGATCACGGCATGCACTGGCAGGCCGCCATCGACGCCCCCCGCTGGTATCACAACGAGGAAACAGGCGACCTCATGCTCGAAGATCGCTTCGATCCCGCCGTCCTTACCGACCTCGAAAACCGCGGCCACGCGGTCAAACGTGAGGCGCCCTTCAGCGTCTATTCGCGCGCCCAAGGCGTTATGCTCGATCCGGAGACGGGTGCGCGGATCGGTGCCACCGACCCGCGCTGGCACGGCCAGGTGCTCGGGTTCTAGCGTCGTCCGCCACGATGCCCCGCCCGCACCAGGCCCCGCGCCACCCATGCTGACTTGAGGAGCCGCGTGTCCAGCCCAACCGATCCCCAAACGCCGCCCGCCATCGGAAACACCCGGGCTTGGCTGGTCCTTACCGTCGCGTTTTTCTCGGGCATGTCGGTCCTGGCCGTCGAAATCAGCGCCTCGCGACTCCTGGCCCCGTTCTTCGGGACCAGCATCATCATCTGGGCCGTCGTGATTGGCTTGACCCTGCTGTACCTGTCCATCGGCTATTGGATTGGTGGGCGCTTCGCCGACCGGCGGCCCTACGAAGACACCCTCTACCACATCGTCGCAGTCGGCGCGTTCCTCGTCGGCCTCGTGCCGTTCATGTCAAAGCCGGTGCTGTCCGTCTCGTCCCAGGCCATTGCCTCGCTCAACGGCGGCCTGTTCTTCGGCTCCCTCGTCGGCGTGCTTCTCCTGCTGGCCGTCCCCCTCACCATGCTCGGCATGGTGTCGCCGTTCGCGATCCGCCTGGTCACCAGCGACGTCCAGCAGGCCGGGAAGCGGGCCGGCCAGGTCTTCGCCGTCAGCACCGTCGGCAGCATATGTGGCGCCTTCATTCCCGTACTGTTGCTCATCCCCACCGTCGGCACCCGTTCCACCTTCCTCATCTTCGCCGTCCTGCTGCTGGGCTTGTCGCTCGTCGCCACCACGCGTCTGTATCGCCGGCTGCTCTACGGCGTGCTGCTTGCCGTCCTTGTCGTCCTCTGGGTCGCGGTCGACCCAGGCCCAGTCCGACCCGCCGACGGCCTGCTCGTGGAAGGTGAATCCGCGCTCCAGTTCTTTCAGGTCATCGACAGCCCCAACATTGGCCGCCGCCTGGTCCTCAACGAGGGCATCGGCACCCACTCCATCTACCACCCCGACCGTCTGCTCACCAACGGACCCTGGGATTACTTCCTGCTCGCGCCAATCATCGGCGGGCAGCAACCGGACGACGTCGAATCGCTTCTCATCATTGGCCTCGGCGGCGGCACGGTATCCAAGCAATACACAACAATCTTCGGAGACGACGTCGCCATCGACGGCGTGGAGATTGACGACCGTGTCATTGACCTCGGCCGCAAATACTTCGACATGAACGAACCCAACCTCAACACCTACGCCGAGGATGGGCGCACCTTCCTTCAGCGCGTTGATCGCCGGTACGACGTCATCGCCGTCGACGCCTATCGCCAGCCCTACATTCCGTTCCATCTGGTGACCCAGGAGTTCTTCATTGCCGCCCGTGAGCACCTCACGGAGAAGGGCGTCGTGGCCCTGAACGCGGGACGCACCGCCTCCGACTTCCGGCTGGTTGAAGTGCTCTCGGAAACCATGCGCTCAGTGTTTCCGCACGTCTATGTGATTGATCTGCCCTCCGGTTTCAACAACAGCCTCGTCTACGGTTCGCTGACGCCCATCACGGGCGACCAGGTGCGTGCCGGATCGGCCGGCGTGCCGCTGCTGGCTCAGGTCGCGGCTCGGCCCTGGGAACTGCGTGAAGTCAACCGCGCCGATACCGTCTACACCGACGACCTGGCGCCTGTTGAGCGCCTGATCGACGACATCGTGGTCCGTGAAGCCTTGCACGGCGCAACCGGCCGCGACCGCTGAGTCGCAACAAACGCAAGAAGCACCAAGGCGCGGACCGCCAGCCCTACACCACACAGGAGAGTCAGGTCCATGTCCTCGCTGATCCCCGCCCTTCATCCGGCCACGGTCGCGCAGGCCGACGACCTCACGACCTACCTTGACGCAGCGGCGTCCGCTGGCTTCCTGGCGGCGGACTTCAGCATGCCCCACGCCCGAGCGCTTGAGACATCCGCCGCTCGCGACGCCGTCGTTGAGGCCTTCCAGTCCCGTGGCCTTCGGCCGGGCGCCTGGGGTGCTGGCGCCCAGGTCATCGGCCCCCATGCGCAGTTCGACATCAGCCTCGATGACGTTGCCAGGAACGCCGCCCTCGGCGCGGCCCTGGGCGCTCGCGTCGCCGCCGTCGTAGTCCCCAACCGCACCGACCTGCCCGCCGACGAGGCCCTTGATCTACTGGCCATGCGAATCGGCGACGTGGCCGATACGGCCGCCGGCGACGGCGTGGCCCTCAGCCTCGAGTTCATCGGACCCAACATCTGGCCGGAACAACCCTACGAACTCTTCTCCGGCATTCGTGGAACGCTCGACCTCATCGAACGCATTGGCCGCGTCAATGTCGGAATCCTCTTCGACACCTACCATTTCCACTGCGGCGACAGCGAACTCGCCGACATCGCCGACGCCGGCCGCGCCATCAATCACGTCCATCTCAACGACGCCCCGCCCGGCAACCCCGCCACCTTCGACGACTCGGTCCGCCGCCTGCCGGGTAACGGTGTCATGGACCTCGGAGGCATCGCCGACGCCCTGGAAAACGCTGGGTACCGAGGTCCGGCCGGCGTCGAGATCTTTAACGACGACATGCGCGCCCTACCCATCGACGCGGGTGCCGCGCGCGTCGCCGCCGCCTGTCGCCGCGTCTTTGGCCAGCCCTAGCCACGCCAATAGATGGTCCAGCCTCGGGACCGCCGCGCCAATCAGCCGCCTGTCGCGGGCCCCAACAACCGATCCACCGCAACCAATGCGCCGGCGACCACGCTGACGACCAGCACCGTCCACTGCATCGCGCGAACCTGAACCTGGTTGATGGCTTTCGTCAGCCGAAGTTCGAGATCCTTGAGGTCGGCCTGTGTCGCGGTCCTCTGGTCAGCGAGCGTCGCCTGTAAGGTCGCCCTGAACTCTGCGTTGTCAGCCTGCATCGCTGCCCTGAACTGCCTGGCTTCCGCCAGGAACTCCGCGTGCTCGGCCTGCATCGACGCTCCGAAGCCTTTCCACTCGGCCTGCATCGACGCCCTGAATCCTCTGGATTCCGCCTCCATCGCCGTCCGAAACTCACTGAGTTCCGTCCGCATTTCCGATCTGGACTCACCTAATTCGGTCTTCACCTCCGACTTGAAGTCCGCGAACTTAGTCTGCATTTCCGACCTGAACTCACCGAACTCGGCCTGCATCCCCGCCCGGAACTCGCCGAATTCGGTCTGCATCCCCGCCCGGAACTCACCGAACTCGGTCTGCATCCCCGCCCGGAATTCACCGAACTCGGTCTGCATCTCCGACCTGAAGTCGGCGAATTCGGTCTGCGTCGCGGCCGTGAACTCAGCCAAGTCCGCCTTCGTCGCGACGTGTTCGTAGCCGCCTTCAAGGCGGCCGACGCGTTCCTCAATAGACACCGCTGCCATTCCAGCGTCCCCAGTCCGCCCATCTGTAAGCGTGCACGATGCACAATTCTAAGTGATCCCACGACTATCGTCGCGGACTGCATCGGGAAGAGCACCGGCTTCCACCGCGGTATTCCCATCGCGATGGTCATGAGTCGAGACTCGCGGAATCTGCCGTCGGTGCTCCTGGCTCCGCAGACCCGCGCGCGGCAGCATGCAACCACGTCGCCGCGGAGCGTGGCGCAACGGTCGGAAGCGCAACCAAACCGCCCCGACATCCAACGGCCGCGGCATCGTTCCGTTGCACCGCCCGCCGTCCCCGGCGCATCCTGTAGCAATGTTCCAGGGTCAAGCCCGCAATACACGCGCCACGCATGCCTGACGCTCCGCGCATCAGCCGTCGCCGTGTGGCGGCGCTCCTGGCCGGCGGAACTGCGGTTCTCATTGCCGGCTGTGGCGAATCCGAATCGCCAACGCCGACGCCCGAAGGGGCGACGCCCGACACGACATCCCCGCCGGCGACGTCGCCGACGGGCACGCCTGACCGTTCGTTGCCCGCGCCGGCGCCCTCGGGAACCGAGGCGGCTCGGCCAACCACCGCGCAACGCACGCCGCCCTCGCCAACCGTTCCTGCACCCGCGCCTGCCACGCCGGTACCCACCGTTGCCGCCCCGCGACCCACCCAACCTTCGCCCGCGCACACCGAAGGCCCCATCCTCACCC
>DAOUIX010000135.1:0-48984 GCA_034423235.1 Chloroflexota bacterium
ATACGGGGCCCACCGGTACCAATCGTCCGGGCAATCCGGGTCCATCTCCAGGAAGTCCCACATGGCGTCCACGAGCGCCGCAAGCTGATGCCTCGGCACCGCATCAGCCAGCACCACATACCCCTGCTCGTCCCAAAACGCCAGATCGGTTTCGCTTAGCACCCGCATTGCATCCCACCGCATTGAAGCTGCCAATGCACTTTAGCGGCTGGGATTACCGGATACCCCGCGCCCGCACAGCTGCGCCAATTGGCGTCCCGGACCCGGACACCGTCCGCTTCTCTTACGCAGCTATGTACTCGCGCGTCAGGGCACACTAGAATCCGGCGACGAGGCCGACTCCATTCGAAGACGAAATAGTGAGCCTTACAGCCGAGCAGCTCGCGCAATTTCAACGTGAAGGCTACGTCGTCGTTCGGGGTGTTCTCGCCCCCGAAGAAGACCTCCAGCCGGTCATCGATGAGTACGCTGACGTCCTCGATCGGATGGCGCGGCGCATGCACGACGCGGGCGAGATCCGGAACACGTTTGCGGAGTTGCCCTTCGAGCAGCGCGCGATCGCCATCGTCAAGGACGCGGGCGCCCTTGACCAGCAGGCGTTCGACATCAGCTTTCCGGCCCACAGCGCGCTGAAACCCGACACCGGGTTCCACTTTGGGCCGGCCGTTTTCGGCCTGCTCCGCAATCGGCGAATGCTCGATGCGGTCGAGTCCATTATTGGACCGGAAATTATGTCAAATCCGATCCAGCACGTGCGCATGAAGGTGCCGGAGCACCTGATTCACCCGGACAAGCGCACCAGCTTGAACGCGCAGACCGGCTGGCATCAGGACAACGGGGTCGTGCAGACCGAGGCGGATAGCTCCGACCTGCTGACCGTCTGGTTTCCGCTCACCGAATCAAGCGTGCGCAACGGTTGCCTCATGGTCGTGCCGCGCAGCCACGTGGAGGGTCTGCGCGTGCACTGTTCGGATTCGCGCCAGAGCCAGATTCCGAACCAGTTGGTACCGAAGGAACGCATCCGGCCGCTGCCCATGTCCCCCGGCGACGTCCTTTTCATGCACCAGCGCTGCATGCACGCCTCGCTGGCCAACGTGAGCGACGAGATTCGCTGGAGCCTGGATATTCGCTATCACCCGACCGGCCAGCCGTCCGGCCGGGACTACTACCCAAGCTTCGTTGCGCGCAGCCGGGCCAATCCCGATTCCGAGCTTCGCGACGCCGACGCCTGGCGTCAGAGCTGGCTTGACGTTCGTGAGCGCATTCTCGCGGTCAACCACCCGCTGGGCTTCGATCGCTGGGACGGTACGCACGAACTCTGCGCATAGCCAGGTCGACGGTTCGACCGCAGACGCGATAGAGCCCTCGAGAGTGGAGCAGGACCACACGGTCTGAACGACTCAAACTGCCGCCGGTCCTGAGGCCGGACCGGCACTAGCGTCCGATCAACGCCTCCCGCTGATCCCAGACCTTGTGGAACGCGTCCAGATACTGGTCGATCAAGGCGGACTGGTCGCCTCGCAGCGCCGCCGCCCCCATCACCTCCAGTTCGCTGGTCGCGCAGCGCGCTTCGGCCACGGGGCAATCGCCCTCGCGGTATAGCTCTGAGGACCGGTCGTTGAGCGCCCACGGCATGCCTTCGCCGTAGAAGTAGCGCCGTTCCTGGAAGCGCTCTCGCAGGTGAATGGGCGTGCGCACATACCCCAGCGTGATTTGCACGCCCTCGGCGGCGACGGCCTCCACGAAGGCCTCCCGCGTCAGTCCTTCCGCCTCCTCGGGTACGAATGACGGGCAGTACTTGTGATAGCAGTGCTCGGCGCCCGGCAGCTCCACCACGGGGTTGATGCAGGGGATATCGCTGAGTCCGTCTGACAGCCGGTGATGATTCGCGCGCCGCGCCCGATTCCATTCGGGCAGAAAGTCCAGCTGCCGGTTCACGATCACGGCCGCCATCGGGTGCATGCGGAATGTGTAGGTCAGGTTGTTCATGTAGCGCGCCACCTCGGGGTCCGAGATGTCGCGTTCCTGGCGTCGTTGGTGCGAGCCGATTTCGACGAGGCGCTGCCACATCGCAGCGTCGTCCGTAACCACGCAGCCGCCGTCGCCGCCGATGATCTGCTTGCCGTTGCCGAAGCTGAAGCAGGCCAGGTCGCCCAGCGTCCCGACTTCCCGACCGCGGTAGAAGGCGCCCATGGCCTGGGCGCAGTCTTCGATGACCGGGAGCCCGTGCCTGCGCCCGATCTCCACAATCGGATCCATGTCGGCCGGGTGGCCATAGATGTGGACGACCAGAATGGCCTTCGTGCGCTCGGTAATCGCCGCTTCGACCGCGTCGGGACGCATCGTGAATGAGTCCGGGTCGATATCGGCAAACACGGGCGTACCGAGCTGATGGAGGATCGGCGAGACCGTCTGCGGCCACGTGTACGGCGACACCACCACTTCGTCGCCGGCACCCACGCCGGCCGCATAGAGCGCCATCTGGATCGCGGCGGTGCAAGAGTTACTGGTTACCGCATGCCGGCGACCCAGGTATTCGCCGATGCGGGCCTCAAGGATGGCAATCGGACCTCCGGCGGGCATGGAATCGAGGTAGCTGACGTCGGTCTGCGAAATTCTGATAGCCTCGTGCAGGTCGCGGATCTCGGGCTCCCCGATATGCGGCCAGAGCGGACGCTCAAGGGTGACGGCGGGCTTGCCGCCCAGCACGGCCAGTTCACTCATCGCGTCCCACCCTTCGGCTGGCGACCGTTCGGCCTCGAACCAACGCCGCGACAATCTTGCGCGCTGGCGTCAATAGCGGCAAACGCCGGTCAAGCGTCGGTCCAAGTCCGAGGATAGAACTCGGGAGCGAGCGCCAAAACGCTTCATACGAGTGACCGTCTCTCAAAGTGCCACGGCTGCCGTCCGATGCAGGTTCGAGGTGCCGCTGCGGTATCCCCGTCCACCAGCCAGGACTTCAATCGTCACCGGACGGCCGAAGAAGGGGGAATGGACCGTCTCCTCCACGACGTGAAACTCGTGCCCAAGCGACCGCAGCTCGCGCAACACGTTCTCGCCGACGCGAACGTCCGCCCAGGCGTCCCCGGTCTCGCAGTGCACACGCGGTGCCTCGATCGCCTCCTGCGCGCTCATCCCGAAGTCCGCCACACCGCAGATCACGTGGACCTGGCAGCTGATCGTCGTGCGACCCCCGGAGGCGCCGAAGGCCAGGCCCGGCGCACCGTTCCGGAGAAGGATGACATTGGGGGCGAACGCCATCACCCGGCGATTCGGTCGAATCGAGTTCGCTCGGCCGGGCTCCGGATCGAACGAGATCATGGCGTTGTTCAGGACGATGCCCGTGCCAGGGACAGTCACGCCCGACCCGAACGCGCCGCCGTGCGTGATGTTGAAGCTTACAAGATTGCCATCTTTGTCGGCGGCGACGACCTGGGTCGTTCCGGGGTTGTCGATTCCGCAGGAGGCGTCGCGCTTGTTCGCCGGACGTTGTTGTCCGTTGATACGCGCTTCATACGGCCATGGGTCTACGGGCTCCACCCTGCCGCTCGCCCGCCGCATGTCGATGCGGTCGGCGACCTCGGCCGCATACGCCTTGCTCCACAGCCCGTCGATCGGCGTGGGCATCATCCCCGGATCGGCCAGGTACTCGAGGACCGCGGTGAAGGCGTAGCGCATCGTCTCGATCATGAGGTGGCGATACGCCGCGCTATCGGGGCCAAGGGACGCCAGGTCGAAGTTCTCGAGGATGTTGAGCATCAGCGGAGCGAAGTAGCCGTCGGCCCAGACCAGCTCAAGTCCCCGATACGTGAACGGGCGCTCCTGTGAATCGATGCGCACCGGCAAGTCGCGAAGATCCCTAGCCGTCATGATCCCGCCGACGGACGCGAGATATTGCTCGACCTGATGCGCCAGGTGGCCGCCGTGAAAGACGGTGGGGCCCTCGTGCGCGATCTGATCCAAACTCCGAGCGAGGTCGGATTGGACAATCATCGAGCCCGCCTGATGCGCGCTGCCCGCGCTGGGCGGCAGACCGCCAGGAGCGAAGATCTCGGCCGTGGACGGATAGCGCAGAATCTCGCGCAGGTGGCTCCCAATGGTCAGGGCCGTGTAGCCGTCGACGGGAAACCCATCCCGCGCGTAGGCGATGGCCGGTTCCAGCAGGCGAGCCAGCGGCAAACTCCCGTAGGCATCGAGCACCGCGCTCATCCCCGCGAGCGCGCCCGGCGTGGCGATGGAACGCGGGCCGTGCATGTTGGCGTCGTCCTTGACCTTGCGCCAGCGTCCCCACGGGTCGAGTCCCGGCTCAAGTTCGAACATGTCCTCAGTCGCGGCCGCCGGAACGCCGCGGACTGGGTAGAGCACGGTGGTCTCACCGCCGGCCGCCAGGTGCATCACGCCCTGCACGGTCCCGCCCACTCCGCACATCTCCGGCTCGACCACCCACGACGCGAACACGGCGGCGGCCGCCGCGTCGATCGCATTGCCGCCGTCCATCAGAACCTGCGCCCCGACCTCCGCCGACAGGCGATGGCCGGTACAGACCATTCCGATGGATGAACGGACGGCGCTCCTGGAAACGCTGAGTTCGGCTCGTCTCACCCGTCGCCTCCGCGGCCGGCTGCTATACCTTCACGCCCAGCAGCCCACGGCGTGTGCGCGGGCTGCAAGAGATCGGCGCCACGAATCGCCGTGCCGCCTAGTCCTCAGCCGACAACAACACCGAGTCCAGGTAGAAGAAGCAGCGCCGGTCAGCGTCGGCCTCCACGGCAAAGGCCAGATTCAACAGATTCGACAGGTTCGACTCGGCCTCCCCCGACACCGGCGGATAGCCGCGCAAGTCGTACACCCGGTCATTGCACTGGAACTCCAATGAGTGCAGTCCGTCGAGGTCAACGAGCCAGCGCACGTAGTGCCAGTTGATCTTGGTGGCCACCTCGTTGTAGCAAAGGGGTTGATAGGCGTCGGGAATGTCCTCGAACTCGTCGGCACGGAGCGCATGCGTGGATCCGGCCGACGCCTTATCGCTGGGGCCGGTCCGCACCTTGGGACGCATGTACTTCGACCTGGTCTGCCAGATCCGTCGAAGTTCACCTTCCTGCGAGTTGTGGTAGCGAATGGAGGGAATCGCCCGGCGTCCCCGGTCCTCGTATCCGTCCTGGAGGTCCATCTGGATGGTGAACGCGCGTAAGTCCTCGTCGCC
Organism: Chloroflexota bacterium; assembly: GCA_034423235.1. GTDB lineage: Bacteria > Chloroflexota > UBA11872 > UBA11872 > UBA11872 > UBA11872. Next base: position 5,204 of record DAOUIX010000135.1, read on the forward strand.
CAACGTGAGCCGCGAGGCCTCCACGGTATAGGTGATGAACGCCTCAAGCTGAATCACGCCGAGACGCTGCCAGGTCATGCGTTTCACCGCATACGCGAAGTGCTCGGGTTGGCCGCGCGTCGCGATCTTGAGGGCATACGTGCCGTCCATCGCCCCGTGCGACCCGATGTCGAACATCGGAATCGACGAAAGCATGGGCGCTCGCGTGTCGTCGGAATTCCTGATGTTGTCCAGCGTCTCCTCGTAGTTCCCAACCAACTGCGTCCACCCGCACACGCCGTCGTCGAAGTCGTCGTACGAAATGATCCGTGGTAGCGGATTGAATTTGCTAAGCGCGGGGTTTCCGTGGCTCGCGACATGCGAGTTCATCTACACAGTCCTCCTGTCGACAGGGGCTCGGCGCACCGCGCCGTATGGCATCGGCGGTTCAGGTCCGGTACGGATCCAATCTCGAGCTATTTGAGGTCCCACGAGAAGATCACTTTCAGCCCTCCGGAGGTGCTTCCGACGACGCGCAGCCAGCTTCCGAAGTGCGTAACGCTCACAAAGTGCACGCCTGGATCGAGCGAACCGCGTAGAGCGGCCCCGTGGTCAGCCCAGTGGATCCCGTCCGACGAAATCTGAACACGCAGATCGATCCCGGGACTCTCGCCTTCAGTCTCCAGCACGTGAAGAAAGCCGATGGCTTCCACCGCCCAGCCGGCTTCATATGGCTCGACCTCGAAGTCTCCGCGCCACCACACATTTCGCTCGACGACCGCGATATGGCTGCGGCGAATCATGCCCATCCCTCCGTCATCCCTTGATGCCGGAAAGCGAAATCCCGGCGATGAAGTACCGCTGGAACAGCAGAAAGAGGATGAAAACCGGCAGCGTTACCAGGACGCCGCCGGCCATCCCGTATTGCCATTGGATCACGCTTTCGCCTTGGACACTCCGGAAGCTGGAAAGCCAGATCGACAGCGTATGCAGGTCGACCTTCCGGAGAAAGATCAGCGGCTCTATGAAGGCGCCCCACGACCCTTGCAAGCTCAGTATCGCCACGGCGACCATCGCGGGCGTCGCCTGCGGCAAGACGATGCGCCGCCAGATCGCGAATTCCGAAGCCCCGTCAACCCGTCCGGCCTCGATCAGCTCATGCGGAATGGTCAGGAAGTATTGGCGCATGATGAAGATGTACAGCGCGCTGCTACCCGCCGCGCCAAAGAACTCAGGCACCACCAGTGGCAAATAGGTGTTCTGTGCCCAGCTCCGCGACTCGAAAAAGATCGTCCAACTGAATATCTGCCCGAGTTGATCCTGCAAGATATAGGTATTGCCGGAGAACAGCACAAACAGCGGAATGATTCGCACGATAAACGGAACCATGAGGCTGCTGAGAACCAGCAAGAAGAGCAGGTTTCGACCTGGAAACCGCAGTCGCGCAAACCCATAGCCCACAAATGCCGCTATTCCAACATTGGCAACCAGGTTGAAAACCGTCATCAGGCTCGTGTTCTTAAATAGTTGCAGGACATTAAATCGCTCAAACGTAAACAGGAAAGGGTAGTTGCCCCACTGCGGCTCACGTGGCAGCAGCAGGTACGGTTCGACCTCATAAGTCTCTGGAAGCGTCTTCAGGGAAGTAGAAATCATCCAAAAGATAGGGATGAGGGCCAGCACGCTGATGCCCATCATCAGCTCATAGCGAATGGCCGCCGCCAGGCGCCGCTGCAGACGCGGCCCACCCCACCTCGGAATCCTCGGCGACACCAGCCATGCCACGCCTGAAATATCCAAAACCCAATTGGCCGCAATCACAATCGTCCACAGCAGTTCGCCCGAGGTCACGCCAAGCGGCGTTGGCTGATCGCCAATGGAACGTCCGCCGACGACCACCAACCCCAACCACAGAATCGTTGCGATCATGACTCGGGCTGCTCATAGTGCACGAGCCGGCGCGAGACCCAGAACGATACGGCCGTAAGGAGCATGATGATGATGAAGAGAATGGTGGCGAGCGCCGACGCGTAACCGAATTCAAACGATACGAATGCCTTTCGCCACAGGTAGAGGACGTAAAACAGTGTCGAATCCAACGGTCCTCCCTGAGTCAATACGAACGCAGTCGTAAAGACCTGGAACGAGTTGATGATCCCGATAATGATGACCAGGAAGATCGTCGGTGACACCAGGGGAATCGTGACGTGGAGCATCTTGCGTAGCGGACCGGCGCCGTCGATTTCCGCGGCTTCGTAGAGATGCGGCGGAACGGCCTGCAGGGCGGCAAGGAACAGAATCATCTGGACGCCAATGCTCGACCAGACCGTGAGAATGACGATCCCGGGCTTAGACCAATATTCGTCAACCATAAACCGTGGAGTCGGGATTCCCATCGTGTCCTCGAGCAGAAACTTCAGCAATCCAAGCTCCGGTTGTAGCACCCATGCCCAGACAATCGAGGCGACAACGAGCGGCATGATTGTCGGAAGAAAGTAAAAGGCGCGAAAGAGCGATGCCACGGGCAGCTTGGTATTTACTAGCACGGCCAGCAGAAAACCAATCACCACCTGGCACGGTACCAGCAGACCGACGTATATCGCCGTGTTGGCCAACGACTTGAGGAATTTCTCGTCGTCGGTAAATATCTCAACAAAGTTCTCCAGACCCGCAAACTTAGGAGCTTGGAGAATGTCGTACTCGGTGAATCCCCAGGCGATGATCGCCACCGTGGGCCCCAGGCTGAATATCAGGAATCCCAGGACCCATGGTGAGATAAAGACGAAGCCCCACACGGCCTCCCGACGGCCGATGGTCCAGCGTGGGGCTCGCACAGCCAGGTTCGGCCGTGCGAGCCTCACCGGCGAGTCAGGCTTGCTCGTCCGCGAGATCCCCTACGAGCTTGGACGCGTCGCCCCCGCCTAGAGGCTGGCGAAGAACTCATCCAGGAGCTCACGCGTCTGGCCGGCCATTGACGCCAGCGTCTCTTCAGGCGACTGCTTCCCAGCCATCATCAGCTCCATCTCGTCCTTCAGCACCTGATCGATGTCCGGGTTCACCGGCGTGATCGGTGATGCCTCGACCAGCGGAAGTACCGACTTCAGGTCGTTCCAGAGCGGTTCGGACTGGTACAGCGGGTCGTCGTTGTACTTGGGAACCGATGATGGGCGCTTGAGGTTGCCCATGAACGCCAGGTTGCCCTCGCCTGCGGTCAGATATCGCAGCCACTCCCAACCCTCTTCCAGGTTTTGTGCCCCCTTGGGCATTCCGTACGACCAACCGTCGTCGGAAATCGAGCGCGGCCTGGCGTTCGGGTTGGTGTCGTCATACGGCATATGCGTTACACCGGCGTTGATGTCAGGGGCGTCTCGGCGCATCACGCCCAGGAACCACACGCCTTCCACGCGCATGGTCAGCAGGCCGTTGTAGAACGCGGTCCGGGAGGCGCCCACGGCGTCCATGTACCCCTGGATGTTGTCCCAGCCGTCGTTGAGCTTCTGGACCATGTCGAGCTGCCAGGAGACGTTGCGCTGCCCGATTGCGTCGTCGAACAGGACCGACTTGGCGTCCTCGGTGAACATGTGGCCGCCAGCCGGGAACTGCCAGCCCTTGAAACTGGCATCCGTGCGCGCGCCCTTGATCATTTCCGGCACGAACATGCCGTGGCGCGTGATTTCGCCGCCTTCGCGAACGGTGGTCTTAAGCGCCATCTCCTCCAACTCGGTCCACGTCGTTGGCGGCGTGTCCGGGTCAAGGCCGACCTCTGCGAACGTGTCCTTGTTCCACCAGAAGAGATACCAGGCACCCGTGTTGTCCAGGGGTAGCGTGTACTGGACGCCCAACCAGCTTCCCTTGGGCCACTCGCCCGCGTAGAAAATATCGGCCAGGTTTAGCCCGGCCTTCCCTATGAAGGCGTCCAGCGGAATGATTCCACCGCGCGCCGCGAATTGCGGCACCCGCGATTCCTGAATCTGAATCACGTCGGGTGGATCGCCGCCGGCGATCTGCGTGAGGTAGATCTCGTACATCTGCGCTTCTTCGATTCGCTCATTCACGATATTGATGTACGGGAACTGGGCTTCGAAGCCCGGGATCATCTTGTCTTCGACCGTCGGCTGGAAGGCGTCCGCCCAGACCTCTTGCCAGCGCACGTTCACGGTCTCCCGCATGGCGGGAACCTCTTTGACGACCTCCCTGGTGACGACCCTCTCGACGACCTTCTCACGTTCAACGATCTGCGTCACGACGCGCTCGACCGGTACCTCGACCTGCTGGGTCACGACCTTCTCTTGCGTCACGATCCGTTCGACCGGGACTTCCCTGACCTCGGTCTCGCGGACGATCTTCTCGACCGGAACTTCCTTGATGACCGTCGTCTCGACCGGGACTTCCTTCGTGATGATCTGCGGCTCAGCCTCGCCGCAGGCCGCCAGCGCCGCGACGCCCGCCGCGCTTAATCCCAGGCCGCCGGCGGCTCGCAGCAGTCGACGCCGCGTCATGTGCGAGTTCTTGCCCATTTCGAGTGCCTCCCCCTCCGCGCGCCGCATCCGCTCGACGCCTCTAGCCAAAGTACCATGCGGGGCAGAAAAGCTCAGGTGCGAATTGTTTGCCGTCCAATGCGATCTCTGAAGTAGTGCAAAACGCGTGGACGACCCGAAACTGGCCTTCTCTGGGCCGGGCTTCTTCAAGATCCGCGCTGATCGCGGACCGCATCCGCGACACCAGACGTCTCCCAATCCGGGTAGATCGGATAGGAGTCCATATCCGGACTTGAACCGGAGACCTCACTCATACCCAGGATTTCGCTCCCAGCGCTGCGGCAGTAACCAGTAGACCCGGAGCGAAACGCGTTCAGTTATCGGGTGAAATAAGCCGGGCGGATCGGACCCCGGCGGGGTTCTGACCGCCGTGTATCGTCACTACGAGGCCCGTCCGCTTTCCGGAGTGACCTGGGCTTCTGATCCGCGGTGCGTGCCTGGCTCGCACACCGTTCGCCCCGAAGCGGTAATTGAGCGCGACGGCTCGATCCTGCTCATCAAGGTCGACGACGCCGGATTCGTTCACTACAGCCTTCCTAGCGGCGCCGACGGGGCGGACAGGCTCGACACGGGGCCCGCCGGCTTCGCACCCATGGCATGTCGCGTGGGACGCTGGATCCGACCCTTGTCCGCTAGTGATCCGCGCCGATTCGGGCCAGTTCCCCTGGAAGCCACTCCGGATAGCGTAATTCCATCGGCGCCGGATCCGGCTCACCCAGGCCGGCCTGCGTCCGCGCCTGCAGCAATGGATGTGCGCCCCGACCCATCGGAAATCGCACTCGGCGCTCGGTGAAATGCGATTCCCACGCCCCGAGCAGCATCTCCATCACGGCCAGGCCTTCTTCGCCGCTGTTCTCGTGCGGTCGATCTTGATCGAGCGCATGGACCGTCTCATCCGCCATCCACAAATCGCCTCCCGGCTCATCCAGGTAGTCCACCTCGTGCAGGATTCGGTCGGCGGGCGTAAGTTCCAGCAGTTCCCAGTTGACGTCCTCAACCCGCCAGTCGCGCCCGCGGCGCACCTGCATGTTCTGTTGGTTGTAGAGGCAGATGGCGCCGTCTTCGCCGTAGATCTTGATGTGGCCCCAGCCGGTGTTGGACTCGCTGCGCCGGTGAAACTCGGCAAATACGGTCCCGCCACCTTCGAAGTCATACACCGCCGAGATGTTTTCGCCGGCAATCCACCCAAAGCCGTACGGTCCGGCGATCACGCCTTCCGGACCGGTGGGTTCGCCAGCGGTGGTGCAGATGGCCGAGACGCTGCGCGCCCGGCCAAGGAAAGCGCGCGTGCCATTCAGGCGGTGGGTCCCGATGTTCATGAGGTCATAACCGCCGTAGTAGCCCTTGCCGCGGAGCTTGATCGTCGTGATCGGTCCGATCTCACCGGCCTCGATCATGCGCGCGGCTACTCGAAACGGTGGCGTACAGCGGAATTGATGGTGAACGGCGAGCAGCGTGCCGGTTCGAGCCGCCTCAGCCACCATGCGATCGGCATCGTCGAGACTGGTGGCCATCGGCTTTTCCACATCGATCGCGCGCGGCGGTCGGTGCGCCAAGACCGCCATCGTCAACGGCGCATGCAGATCGGTGCGTGTGGGAATGCTGACGATGTCGGGGTCCTCCCGGTCGAGCATCTCTCGGTAGTCGCCATACGTTCGCTCCACTCCGAGTTCCTGTGAGGCATGCGCCAGCCGTGCGGCGTCCATGTCACACAGCGCCACGAGGTCGATACGTGGATGCTGACGATAGGCGCGGCCGTGCTTGAGGCCACGAGGGCCAACACCGAGGATTGCCGCACGATACGTCGCCATTACCACACCTCCAAGTCACAACCGGACCCTACCAGCGGATCAGGTCGAGCCCGTCGCGGACCGCTGCCGACTAGCGCGACACGTCGCCCTTGTCGAGTTGCTCTTGCCAGCGGGCCAGCATGCGGTTGACCTTTTCCGCCGCATCGAGCATGGACTGAACCGGATCGGCTTCACCGACAAGCGCTTTGTCCAGAACCGGCCGCCACTCGGCGCGCAGCTCCAGAAAATTGCCGCCCGGCACGTACCACTGGTCGTGCCGCACGTAGGGCGACTCGGGGTAGGTGAACAGATGGTGCATTCCTTCGGGCGGTGGCGCCGTGGCCGCCGCGTCGTCCGCCACGGCCTTGAAGCACGGCATGTGGCCACGGTCGATCCCCACACGGCCTTGCAATTCCGGCCCGGCGAGGAAATGGGCCCAGGCCACGGCCTGCTCTTCCACACCGGTCGTAGTGGCGGACCGCGCCACCAGATGCGCCTGGTCGTTCAGCACGAAGTTGGCGTGATCGGCCACATTGCCCCAAACCATTGGAGCCAGCGACCACCGGAACCGGTCCCGGATCCGCGGAATCGCAAACCCGGTGCTATAGACGCGCCCGCCGATCCAGAAAACCTGATTGCCGGCCGCGAACGGACTGCCGAACTCGCCCGCCACGTCGGGCCTTTGTTCGGGAGTGAAGGCCACCCCATGCTCGTAGATCAGATCGACAACCCACTTCCACCCCTGCGGGCCGTCGCCGAGCGCCGGTCCCCCACACCTGTGCGCCATCGTCGCCCCGGGGGCGCTCGGCTTCGTCGTTGTAGCCAAACGCGGCCGGAAATACGTAGAACTGCTCGCCACGATCCGAGTTTAGACCGTAGATCCCGGTGTCTGGGTCGGTTACGCGCTTCGCCGCTTCTAAGAGGTCGTCGTAGCGCCAGCCCTCCATCGGCTCATCCACGCCCGCCAGCGCCAGCGCGTCGATGTTGTAAAGCATCCCGCCGATCACGGTCTGGAACGGCATCCCATGCTGCGGCCCGTGCATCGTGCGATCGTACGGGTATGACTCGTCCTTGTTATCGGAGTACGAGTCCGGGATGAACCAATAATTGTCCGGATCGTGGTCGTCGCGTTTGTCCAGCAGGTCGTTGATAAGGAGCCACGATTCACTTTCGATGTGCCGCTGATACGTGCCGCCGTTGAGCAGGTTCACCTCAGACAGCGTCCCTGCGGCGGCCTCGATCGCAATCTTCTCGTAAAAAATGTGGTTCTGTGGGATGAACTTGATCTTAATGTCGGGCCGCAGTTGCTCAAACCGTTCGATCCCCCAACTCATCGCCTTCCCACGGGGACCGGACGTGTGATCAGTGGCGAATTCGATCTTCACGGTTCGCTGTTCGGGCTGGGCCTCCACCATTACTTGAACTTCGCCGGTGACGACTTTCTCAACAACGGTCTCGACCGCCACTTCTTCCTTAACGATCTTCTCCACGACCCGCTCGACCGGGACTTCCTTCTCGACGATCCGTTCGACCGGCACCACCTGCGTTTCACCACAGGCAGCCAGAGCGGCGAGCCCGGCGATACCGCTGACGCCCACGACGGCATTGCGCAGCATGCGCCTTCGCGAAACTACTGGATTCATCATCGGCCTCCCCATCTTCCTCCGTAGAGGTATGGCGAAGTCCGGTCCCGCCTCTCGCGCCTCACCAGTGGCCGTTCGAGAGGATCGAGTTGGGCGTCGCGCCGCCTCTCAGGTGCCGAATTGACCTATCACAGACTATTTGGGTGCCAACCTTTTGCACGCGAGCCGCCGCGTCTGGCATGTCAGCGGCTGGACGCACCGCATCGGCGGCGGTTAGGTAGCAAATTCACTCGCCATCACGCTCGGTTGCGACCCGGGATTCGACGGCGCTGTGGCTCGAGTGCGCGACGTGAATACGACCGACATTCGCGACGCCATTCGGCCGGGCTGCCGCACCATGGCCAGCGTGTTCAACGCGGACGACCGCGACCTTCCCTACTTCGGCTCGCAGGTCCGGCCGGATCCGCGCCTCAGCGGCGGCGGCCTCTCAGATGCGCACGTACCGGGCCGGCACCTGAACGCGCTGCTCAACGCAGAAGATGCGGCGGGCGTTGACCTTGATGCAGCGGCCGTGGCGAAGCAGGCGCGAGCCGCGTTTTTCTCGTACAGCGGTCCCCTCGCGCTGCCACTGGGCCGCAGCGCAAGCGGCGGCCGCCTGGGAGCATTCGATCCGCACAATGTGCTCGAGGGCTTCCATGCCCTGTGCGCCCTGGCCCAGTTCCCCGACTCGGCACGCGCCCACGAGCTCGCGGCGGCGAGCATCGCGGCCATCTTCACGACCTGGGATCCCGACACCGGTTGAGATCGGGATCGACTCGAACGCGTGCATGGGCTCGAGTTTCAGCCGACCGAAACCTTCATCGTCGGCCTCGCGCGCGCCATCGGGCCGCTGGTGAAGTATTTCCGCGCGACCGGCTACGGGCCGGCACTCGAACTGGCCATCGTATTGAAGGAAAAGGCGACGTCGGAGTTTTTCCGGGCAGACGGCTCGTACCAGGCGCGGCGATTCGGCGCACACACCCACTCCACGACCTGCGTGATGTCGTCACTCGCGCAACTGGCGGACCTCACGTCGGATGTCGTGCTACTGGAACGGGTCAAGACCTTCTACGACCACGGGCTGTGGCGCATCTGCGATGCCCTGGGCTGGGTGATGGAAAACAGCGGGGACAAGAACCAGCACGCGATGGACCCGGGCGAGGCCAACAACACAGGCGACATCCTGGAGACGGCGCTGATCCTGGGCCGGTGGGGCTATCCCGCGGCGTACCACGACGACGAGCGCATCCTGCGCGGGCACCTGCTGCCCTCGCAGCTGCGCGACACCTCGTTCATCGTCGATCCCCCGAATCCGAACCACCACGATGGCCTGCGCGACCTGGCAGCCCAGCATCTCGGCGCTTCCGGATTCCCCGCGCCCTATGGCCACGAGCCGCTGGGCATCGAACGCGTGTCGTTCAACATGGACATCGTGGGCGGCGCGGTGGGGTCGCTGTGCGAGACCTACCGCGCGGCCACGCGCGTCAACCAGGGGGGCCATTGGGTCAACCTGCTATTCGACCACGAGACCGAGTCGATCAAGGTCGAGTCGATCTACACCCACCGGGCGCTGACGATCACGCTCAAACAGCCCGGACCGCTTTTCGTCCGGATGCCGCCCTGGGTTCCAGCCGGAGGTGTCACGGTCGGCGGTATGGCAGGGGCACATCGGGTGACCCGCGGCTACCTCTTCTTTCCGCAGCCGCCACTGCGGCAGGCGATCAGCATCTCGTTCGAACTCCCGGAGCAGGAGTTGGTACTCGTACCGCACGACCCGGAAATACGCGTACGGCTGCGCGGGGACGCCGTGACCGCGATGGACGATTTCGGCGCCGACCTGACGTTCTTCGAGCCGATCGGCTCACCGCGGCGCTCGTGACTCCCGAATCCATCGACGACACTGCAAGCTGCTCTGCCGAGGGCGGCGGTGTGGCAGCGCGACGCTGAAGGGTTGTCCGGCCAAGGGTCCGCGCGCAACACGACGCGGAGTTCTTGGAATGGTCAATCCCTCGGCATCACCGTCCGCGTCGTAGAGGAGATCCGATGGAGATCGATCCCGAGCGGTTCCTCGACGACGGCTACGTGATCCGGCGAAACGTCATCCCGCCCGACCGGCTGGGCGAGTTGCGCGTACAGCGCTTCGCGCTTCTGGACGCCAAGCTCCACACGGAGACCGAGCGGTTCGTCCCGGGATTCCAAGGCGGCCCCTCCCGCCACCGGTTCGAGCACATGCCGCCCAACTTCGAGGTTGACGACTTCACCGCGAGCTGGAAGCAGACCGCGTAGCCGTCGCCGAGCCGTCCCCACGGCCTCCAGGGTTGCGCATGTCGGCAGTTGCTCAGGCGGCGCGAAGCGCATACTTCGAGCCTCCCAGGCTCGTAGCTGCCAAGTGATCGGTCCGTCTCATTTGCACGCTAGGGGCGGTCGTGCGGGCAATCGATCCCGCACGTAGCCGACGACCTGGTGGCTTGCCCATTCGCCCTGGCGAAATCCAACGGTCATCGGGAGTCCGCTGGACGTTCCCGCAACCAGGACGCCGCGGCCGATCCCGCCTGTGCCTGACACGGCCGGGGCCGATCGTCTCGCGTTAGCCCATCATTCGATTTTTCGGCCAGGCCGGCTCCCGGGTCGGTGACGCCTGGCTTATGCCGACCGCCCGCCAGACGCGTTGGGTAGACGCGTCACGGCGCCAGGGTCCGTCGCCTGCGCTCACGCTGGATCGCCGTGCTGTCCCTCCACACGCTCCGGCCGCCGGACACGACGCAATGACCGGCTGGACTAAACGTCGGCAGCTGTCGAGCGTGGCCAGTCACCTGTTCCCAGTGGCCTCGGCTACCGCGAGATGGCCGTGGTGCAGGGCGCTATCGAGCGCGGCGAAGACGCCAAAAGAGGTATGCAGTTATGATGTCTTCAAGCGCTGTGGCAGGCTCGGTTGCCATTAAACTGCCAGCGGACCGACGCTCCGAAACCTGTAAACCGTGCGTGGAGCCCACATCCGGATTTGAACCGGAGACCTCGTTCTTACCAAGAACGCGCTCTACCGACTGAGCTATGTGGGCCGGAGACCACGGCCGTGGTCGGGCACCTGCTGATCGTACCCTGTTCGCAGCGCGGGCGGACCTGTCCGGTTCCGGCCGAAGTTGTGAGGCCTAGGACATCGCGTCCAGAAAGGCGACGACCTCGTCGACGTGGACGTCTGGGTCAACCGCGTGCCACACGTGTTCCACCTGGCCGTCGGGATCGATGAGATAGGTAACCCGATCAGTACACATTACGCTGCGGCCCCGAATTACTTTCTGCACCCAGGCGCCATAGGCCTCGATCACCCCGTGGTCGGTGTCAGCAAGGAGCAGGAAGTTCAGTTCGTGCTTCGACGTGAAGCGCTCGTGCGAGCCCACGTCGTCGTCGCTGATGCCGTACACGTCTACGCCGCGAGCGGCTAGTTCGTCCAGACTATCGCGGAAGGCGCACGCCTCAATCGTGCAGCCCGGAGTGTCGTCACGCGGATAAAAGTAGAGCAAGATCCGTTTGCCGCGTAGATCTGCGAGCGAGATCTGCGACCCGTCAGTGGCGGCGAGCGTGAAGTCGGGCGCCGTGTCTCCAGGAGCGAGCAGTGGCATGCGGGCAACTCACAGGCCGGGGGCGGCGCGACGTGGGGCCATTGTGCGCGACGCCACACGTGCCAGTCATGCGCTCGCCCGCCTGATATCGTCAGCGCGACGCGTGAAGGAGTCGTCGGAATGCCGGACACACCTAATGAGAGTCCTTTCGACCTGACCGGCCGGGTGGCACTGGTGACCGGCGCCGGACGAGGCATTGGGCGCGCCATTGCGATTGGCCTCGCAGCCGCCGGAGCCGATGTAGCCGTTTCCGCCCGATCTTCGGAGCAACTCGCCAGCGCATGCGACGAAATCCGGTCGCTCGGACGCCGTGCACTCGCCCTGCCGGCCGACCTGTCCAATCTCGACGAATTGGCCGGCGTCTTCGGCTCAGTCGAAGCCGAATTCGGACAACTGGACATCCTGTTCAACAACGCAGGCACCGGCTTCCGAAAGCCACTGCTCAAGATCACGCCTGCCGACTGGGATCAGGTGGCCGACTTGAACCTGCGCAGCCTATTCTTCGCCTGCCAGCACGGCATCCGCCTTATGCAGCCGCGGGGCTACGGGCGAATTATCAACACCGCTTCGCTCACATCGTTTCTGGGCTTCGCGCAGGTCTCCGTGTATGGCGCGACCAAGGGCGGTGTCGCCCAACTCACCAAGGCGTTGGCCGTCGAATTCGCCCAAAGCGGAATCACTATCAATGCCGTCGCCCCCGGCTATGTCTTCACCGAACTAACCCGCCCCCGCTTCGAAGACCCCGAAACCCGCAACTGGCTCATGAGCCGCATTCCCCAGGGCCGACATGGCGACCCCGCCGACATGACCGGCACGGCCGTCTTCCTCGCCTCCGAGGCTTCGGCCTACCTGACCGGCGTTGTCATCCCGGTGGACGGCGGCTGGCTGGCCGCGTGACGCGTCCGCACATCTGCCGGTCACCCACTCTCCCACGCTAGTACAACCACCCCTGGCCTCCGGCGAAGCACCAACGCACGCACGCAACGGCTCAGATGGACAGCCGATTACCGACATTAGCGCCGCCACGCAACTTAGACTCGCCGTAGCAATTATCGCCCTCGCCACACTACACGCTCTACTTTGGTCTCTCGTACGTGAACCCGGCACCGGCGGTCCCGATGAAGCAGGCTATTTTAGAGTAGTCGACTCCATAGCCGCGAACGGGTCCCTGCCAGTCTTCGAAGGCTATGCGCCACAGCACTTTGCCGGCGGACCCGTGCGTGCGCAAGTCGCACGTGAGATCACACCAAATTTCACTGCCGTTCCAATTGCCATGGTCATCGCTGCTATCGCTTCATCCGATTATGACCTAAATATTCACATTGCACGACTATTTATGGTCGCCGTCTATCCCATCACTCTATCGCTGTCATTTCTCACTCTGCGTCGGCTATTTGGATCGATACGAACCGCTCCTGTAATCGGCGTAACCATCATGGCGGCCATACCCATGTTTACGCTTGTCCACACCTATTACACGAATGATGCGCCCGCCATCGCTGCGAGCACATGCTCGCTGTACGCCCTCGTCAGAGCCTCCCAATCTGGTTTTTGCAGGAAAGATTCTCTGATTCTCGGAGCAACTCTCGGTCTCGTTGCACTCCATAAGTACACGGGATTCCTCATGTTTCCCGCCACAGCGTTTGTCGTCTTGTGGCACTTCGTCACCCAACCACGTCGCGTGCTTGAGATTGGGATCACTCTCCTGCTCAGTAGCGCTACCCTTGCCGCCTGGTGGTATATCAGAAACACCATCGTATACGGGGACCCAGTCGGCGTCGGCGTCACGCAATCCGCCATCAACGTCAGTGGCGGCGCACCCGAAGCGCCACGTACACGAGGCCTAAACCTCCTTGAGTTCATTCAGGAGACCAACTGGCTTGGCGAGAATTTCGCTACGTTCTGGGCTGGCTACGGGCTCGAAAAGCTGAAACTCCCAGGTGCAGCGTACATCGTCGTCAGCACCCTATCTGTAGTTGCTATCACTGGCCTGTTCGTGCGCGCACGCCGCGCAGCGCGCGCACGAGAATTACGTCCACGATCACCTATCCTGATCACCTGTGCCGGACTACACGTCGGTCTCTGGATCGTCAGCTTTTGGAGTAGCTACAGCGTTGACGTAGCCTTAAGCGGACGTTATGTCTTCCCCACGCTTCTTCCCGCAGTGATACTGTTGGTACACGGCCTCGCTGCATACGCAACATGGCGAGGCCAAAGTGCCGCTATAGTTTTGCTAACTGTACCTGTTATGTTGGCCGCCAACGGCGCATATTTCTTCCACGTCGTCCTGCCAGATGTCACCAGCCTTAGGCCAGCCTAGGATGCATATTATTCGCCACATGAGATTCAACTTGGCCACCCTTATTGTGATCGTAAGTCTGGCCTCTATCTGGATTATAATTTTGGTTGGTCAACCCGTTCACGTTCCAGCTCTGCAGTTTTCCCGCGAGCACTCGACACTTCATACCAAGGCCTTAAGCGGCGTCAAGGGTCAGACCTTTGTCGCACCATCCAACAGGTTATCTAGAATCGACGTGTGGGCTAAGACGGACATCGAGGACGGCGAATACGCTCGTGTTAAGTTCGAATTCATACGAGATACTGAACCTCAGGAATCGCTGTTCTCAGGTGTGGTTGTATTCGATAGATCCGGCGATCATTGGCAAGCTCGACTGGTCTTTCCGCCAGACCGGATTTCGAAAGGAGACAAACTCTACCTTCGTCTCAAGTCCCTCCTGAGTTCTCCCGGTGCGAGTCTCTACTTCGAGTACTTTCCTCGAGATCTGTACGCGGACGGCAATCTTTTGGAGCTCGATCGACTGGAAGTTGCGGGACAGGATCTGCGACTGGTTCTCTATCGCAGCCCAACGCTCCCCAAGCCGCTGGCCTGGGCGGAAGCCGCCATAGCACCAGCCGTCGCCGCCGCGCGAGAGTCCGCGGGACCTTCAGATTGGGTGGTTGCGTTGTTGATCATCATCACTCTCGGATTCGGCGCTGCGCTTCTTGTCGCCACCGCCGTCGCGGCGGCGCAGATTCTCACCGTGAGGTATCGACCTTACATCGCGTCAGCGCTCGTCGTGATTCTCACGGCGCTGGCCATGGCGATCGTGGCAGGTGCCGAGGCACCGATCGGGAAGCTTTGGGTGCCGCTCGCATAGCTAAACTCTCGCCGGCTATGCGTCACGACGCACACGTACCGCTTCAGCCAACAAGCCCACGCTAAACGCCTGGATCCCAATCAGAAACGTGGCCGCAGCCACCAGTCCAATCGCCGCATTCCCCAGCGCGATCCACAACACCGTCGCAATCAGGGCCAGCAACCAGACAGACGCGGTGATAACGGCAAAGAGCTTGATCGGGTTGTGCCTGACCATCGCCTGTACCAGAACTTGGACCATACGCAGCGTGTCGCGCACCAGTCTGACTTTGGATCGGCCCACCCGCGCACCGTAGTCAACCGAAACGAAGGCAACCGCCCGAGCATCACTGATCATGGCCAACGTCAGGCCCGTCGTGAAGCTGAACCCAGGGCTCAGGATGCCGAAGTAGCGCAGACAGTCTGCTTTCCGAAAAACCCGAAACCCGAAATTCACGTCAGGGATCCGTCGACCAACGACAAAGCTCGCGAATAACCGCAGTCCCACGCGTGCGAGCGCTCTCGCCCCCCGGCCTCGAAAGTGTCGACCGGTGCGAGCCGCCACGACCATATCGAAATGCTCGGCCATGGCAACAAGCTCTGCAACGGCAGAAGGCGGATAGGTGCCATCGGCGTCGCAGATCATCACGTAGGGGTGCCTGGCCGCCAAAATGCCCCGACGCAGCGCCAGTCCGTACCCGAGGTTTTGCGGCGAAGGCACCACCTCGGCATTCGTCGCGCGAGCCTCCTGGGCGGTCGAGTCGGTAGACCCGTCATCGACGACCAGGATTTCGTATGGCGCACCCGCCCCTTCCAGCGCCGCGCGAAAGGCGCGCACAACGCTGCCAACGGCGCCCTCCTCGTTGTAGGCCGGAATAACTAGGGATACGCCTTCAATCACAGTTGCTCAACCTGAATGGGCCGCAGAACGTCCGAAGCATCAGGCTGCTTGGCCGACGACAACCAGAGACTGTCCGAACGGAGGGGAGACCATAGATTCGAGCCTTCGGAGCGCCGGTACGGCGATTCGGTCGAAGAGTCGAGCCTGGACATTCACCGACCCCGCATTGAGGTTGCGAGTGCGCAGTATGGACCCGTTGACGTACCACGCAATCGCGCCCAGGAGATTCACGTAACGAGCACGCCGGATCGTAAAGCCCGCATCCTGCACGAGCGATGTCAGTTCCGTGCGTGAGTACCGCCGACAATGACCGGCCGCCCTGTCCAGCGAGCCAAAGAGCCAGGCGTGCGCAGGCACGATGAGCAGCGCATGGCCACGACGAGGCCTGAGAATGGCGTGCATGTTCGCGACAGCCGTCAAATCGTCTTCAATATGCTCGAGAACATTCGAACTCAGTATCGTGTCAAACTGCCGGCCTGCCAGGTGCGCGACGGCCGTTGGATCGGCAAAGTCGGCAACGAGGGTGTCCAGGCTCGCGTCCCCAACTCGCCGTGCCGCCACGTCAAGCGCCGCCCGTGACTCATCGAGGGCCGTCACCTCGGCCTGATCGACAAGGAACTGCGTGAGGTTGCCGCTGCCAGCTCCGACTTCGAGGACGCTCGAGCCAACGAAGTCCTCCACTTGGCTATACATCCACGCGTGGTAGCTGCAGGCGTGCATGAGCTCCCGAGTCATCGTGTCCAATCCGGATGGCGCCGCGGGCACGTCGGGATCTGTTCCCGGTTCTGGGCCTCCCGGCGTTGTGCTCATGCCGTATCGAGCCAACGCTCGCGCCACGCCTGAAACATCAGAATGGTCCAAATCATCTTGGCGTTGTTGCGCCTTCGCCGTTCGTGTTCGTCAACCAGCGCCGTGACAGCCGGAGGGTTGAAAACACCCTCGCGTCGTAGTCGAGATTCGTTGAGGTAGTCGCGGACAAGGCCTCGCAATTCGTCATTGAGCCATGACGCCACCGGGATACTGAAGCCGCGCTTTCGCCTGGTGACGATGCCCCGTGGAAGTAAGTCGCCAACGGCCTTGCGCAGCAAGTACTTACGCGTCAGGCCCCGCAGCTTCAGGGCCACCGGGACGTGTTCGAGGTGTGAAAGAACATTCAGGTTGAGGAAAGGCACGCGCGTTTCCAGCGATGTCGCCATGCTGGCTCGGTCAGTCTTCGTGAGGATGTCGCCTTCAAGGTAGAGCTTGAAGTCCTGGTAGAGGATCCGGTTCAGCGGATGCGTGGCGCCGCTGGCCGCCGCCGTGGAAGCCAGCATGGCCTCAAAGTCACGCTCATCGATAGATTCTCGGAGTTCGGGATTCAGCACGCACAACTTAGTGTCGCCATAAAGGGCGCCTGTCCAAATCTGATGTCGGTGCCAGGGTGGAGCGTCCGCGCCTTGAATGAATCGACGCACCAGAAAGTCGAACGCATGGTAGCGCGAGGAAGCGGGTAGTCGCGCAACCGCCGGTTCAATCAAACGCCGCCGAACGTCCCGTGGGACGGCCCGGTAGATTGGGACTAGGCGGTGTGCTTGCAGCGTGGAATAGCCGGCGAGCATTTCATCGCCGCCATCGCCGCCCAGGGCAACTTTCACTCGCTCACGAGCAAACCGGCTGATGAGGAAGGTGGGAACGATCGAAGGGTCGGCGAACGGCTCGTCGACTTTGGTAATGATCGTGGGCAACGCGGCTTGCAGATCGCTCGGGGTAACCCGCAGTTCGTGGTGCGACGTTCCCAGATGCTTGGCGACCCGCCGGGCGAACACGCTCTCGTCAAAGGATCGCTCGGCGAACGATACAGAGAAGGACTGCACGGGCTCACTTGCAGCCTCCGTCATCAGTGCCGCCACGGTGCTTGAGTCAATTCCGCCGCTCAGCAGAACGCCTACCGGCACATCGCTGACCATTTCCTGGGCCACCGAATGCCGCAGCACATCGCGAAATGCACTGGCTTGGTCGTCTTCGTCTCCCGGAAGGGGGTTGACTTCGGAGTGCGCAAGGCGAAGGTCCCAATACGCCCACTCGCGAACTTCGCCGTCTGAAGCGACAAGCAGATGTCCGGGCCGTAGCTTTCGAACGCCGCGCATGATGCTTCGCGGTGCCAGTATGTACTCCAACGATAGGTACTGGCCAAACGCCTTGAAGTCCAACGCCCGGTCGATCAGACCGCTTGTCAGCAGGGCCTTGAGTTCGGAAGCAAATACCAGGGCGCCGTTGGATTGCGCGTAATACAGCGGCTTGATCCCGGCGCGGTCGCGCGCCAACACCAGGCGTCCACGCTCCTCGTCCCAGAGGGCAATGGCGAACATGCCGTTGAGATGATCCAAGAAGCTGTCACCCCACTGCTCATAGGCATGCACGATCGTTTCGGTGTCCGACCGTGTGCGGAACTGGTGACCATGCCCCTGCAGAGTCTTGCGCAGCTCGGCAAAGTTGTAGACCTCACCATTGAAAACGACGTGAACCGTGCCGGTTTCGTTGGACATCGGCTGGTCGCCGCCTTCTAGGTCGATAATGCTGAGGCGGCGCATCGTCAGGCGCACAGCTCCCCGAATGAGCGACCCGTGGCCGTCCGGCCCCCGGTGAGCCAGCGTTCGCGCATCGCGCGCAACGTGTCCCGATCGTCCGGCCTGCGCTCGTCCAGGCGCAGGATTCCGGCTATGCCGCACATGTCCGGCTCAGAGTCACGCGGTGTGAGCGGCGCGGTACGTCCAGCCCCGGATCATGACGATCAGGTCGCTGGCGCTGCCGTCGGTCAGATCAATCGTTCACGCCACGTGGCGGGGGCGTGGTCGGCGCCTATTTCGAGGCTGTTCGGCAGGTACGCCGGCTCCCGCGCCCCAAACTCGCGCGCCCAGGCCACCATCGCCTCCACGCCCTGGCGCAATGTGGTTGCGTTACGAAAACCGAGAATCTGCTCCACCGCGTCGTGCGCGCAGTAGGCGTTCTTAACTTCTAGCGGGCGCGCCGGCATGTAGGTCGGCTCCTGACCTGCCGGCCAGGGTCCACCGTCGAAGAACACCTCGCGCACCACGTCCGCCAGCTGGTTGATCGAAACATCCTCCGACGATCCGACGTTGAAGATTCGGCCGCTCGACCGGTCGCTCAGGCCGCCGTCCACAATCACGGGATTCACGTCGCCGATGTACGAATACGCGCGGCGCTGTTCACCGTCACCGTAAATGTGTATGCCGCGACCACGCAGCAGGACGTTGATAAAGATCGCCACCACGTTTCGATAGGGATCAGCCAGGTTCTGTCGCTCGCCGTAAACGTTGTGCGGTCGAAACACCGCGTAGTCAAACCCGTGGACGGCTGATAGGTGCTCGGTGGCGGCCTCCATCGAAGCCTTCATCGCCGCGTACACGTCCTCCGGCAAACGCGGCATCGTTTCGACAAACGGCGGTTGCTGCGCGCCGTAGACACTCATCGAGCTCACGAGCACCACTTTGGACAGCCCACGGACGATGGCCGGAACCAGCGTGTTCAGGTACGCCACCACGTTGTTGTCCATTGAACTCAGCGGCGTGAACTGACTTCGGCCCTCGGCAGCGTCGGCCGCGAAGTGGTAGATAACCTCGGGATCCGACGATTCAACCACGGCTCCCGCGGCCTCGCGGTCGGCCAAGTCACACTCCACGAACTCGGCCGCGGGATGTACGTTCTCCACGTAGCCGCCGATCAGACTGTCGGCCGCCGTGACCTCGTGGCCGAGCTCGATCAAACGGTCCACGGCGTGGCTTCCCATAAAGCCGGCCGCGCCAGTTACCAGGACGCGCATGGGTTGCTTCTGCGCACTCCGATCGCGAGGGATGAACTGAGGGAGTCGACGTCGAACGCTCTGTGCGACGGCGGGATTCTAGCCCAGGGTAAGACCGCGCTAGCTTGCTTTTGCGCCACGGGCGACGCCGCCAGGTTTGCGACGCCACGGCGCACCATTCCCGGCTACGCCATCCATGGCGCAAGGCTGCCGAAACCAATGCCGGCCGTGACGAAGACGGCGGTGAGGAATATCAGGATCGACGAAATGAACACCGGCAGCGGCCACCGCCGTGTGCGCCCTCGCAGCAGGTGCACCACAAGCCCTGTCGGCAGCCCCAGCGTCACAACGATAAACGCGGCGCCCGGCGGGTGGGCATGCCACACCTCACCCGCCACTGTCGCCGGCGTTACACGACGCCACGTCTGGAGCACCAGGTCAACGTTGCCAGCCCCGGAGTCGTCACGCGCGGCCGCCCTGCCGATCGGATAGGGATCGGTACGACTTGCCTGGAGGGTTAGGGGCGAGAGGGATCCCGGCGGATTCACCACCTGAAGCCGCAACGACCGCCGGCTCGTGTCCAGCGTCCCCGGAATCCTGACTCGAATCGTTCCGTCATCGGGCACGCGCGTCTCCGACTCGAACAGGAGCGAGTCGGACGAGTCGGCCGCGTCCCCTAGTCGCACGATGACAGTGGCCGGCCAGGGCGAGACCGCGGAGAGACGAAGCTCACGCAACGGCGTCGGCGGAGCTTGCAGCGTCTGCTCCAGGAGTTCGCCCCCAAACACCGGGCCGAAGTCCAGGTTCGCTGCGTAGACCGGAAACGCCGGCCATTCGCGCTCAGCGCGGGCCAGCGCCAGAAGCGCGACCACCGCCGCCACTAAACTCGCGGACATCGCCAGACCAAGGATCGCGCGTGAGCGTTGCGTCATCAGCCCAAGCCGCCGGCTCCAACGTGGCCCAACGTGCGCCGAGTCTGACTCAGATCCCACGTACGGCCCGGATAGTCCCGTGGACCGTCCCGTTCGCGGCCGGACTGGCAATGGTCGTTGCCGTGTTCTGGGCCATCATTGCCACACCGGGCGACTTGCAACAGCGCGACCTGTATCCCTCGCTCGAGTTGGATCGGGTCATCGAGCACAGCGTCTATCCCCTGTGGTCGCCGCGCGGGACTTTGAACATCGCGGGCACCGGTCGGCTCCCGATCACGTTGCTGCTGGTTGGATTCGCGAAGCTTGTCGGCCTTGAGGGGGCAACGTACGCGCGTCTGATCGTGCTCTGGATCGCAGGGCTTGGATATGTCAGTACGTTTGCCTCATTCGCGCTCATCAGCCGCTGGCGTCCCACCGTGCCGAAGACGGCGGCGGCGATTGGCGCCATGGTCACCGCGGTGTCCTTCGTGGTCAATCCGTGGACGATCGCCCGGCTTGAGCACAGCTGGCTGCTCGCCCAGTGGGCGGCCGCCCCCCTTGTGCTGGGCCTATACATCGAAGGCACGAGAACCGGCCGACGTCGGTGGATCATCGGATCGGCACTCACGTTCGCACTCCTTGGGGCGGCGCAGCCCCACTACCTGGTCTTCACAGCCCTATCGCTGGCCGCCTGGATTGTCGGAACTTGGGCAATCCGCCGCGAAACGCGCCGTCGAACGCTTGCGGATGCCGCCCTGTGGTCGATGGCGCTCGCCCCCCTGTTGGCCTACCAGATTGCCCCCTTCGCAGCCCTCAAGCTCTTCGGCGGCAGCCCCGATCCCGCCTACACGCTCATGGATCAGACGCGAACCACCATCTCCAAGTACCAGGATCTGCCCACCACCCTGCAGGGAATCGCCAACTTCAACTGGCACCAGCGACTCCGCCTGCCCGACGCGTCCCGACTCCCGTGGGAATTTGCCGGCTGGGTTGCGGCGCTGCTGCCACTGGTTGCCGCCATACGGCTCCGCTGGGGGGCGCCGGCGCGTTTCCTGGCGCTAGTTGGATACGCCGCGGCGCTGGTTGCCGCGGCCTCAGCCTGGGAACCCACGGCCGATGCCTATCAGGCCGCCGTGAACACCGTGCCCGGCCTGTGGATATTCCGCGAGCCTGACCGCGCCGTCGGGCTGTTCGTCATGGCGCAGGCCTTCGGCGCCGGTTTTGTGGTCGCAGACTTGATCAGCCGCCTGCGCAGGTGCCGGCAGCTCTGGCGCGCGATCGCGCCCGCGCTACTCGCCGCCTACGTCGGTCTGGCGCTTGGCGTGCACGCGGCCCCGGCCATTCCGCTCCTTTGGGACGAGCACCGACCTGGCTACGTTCCGCGCGAGCTGCCAGGAGATTACCGAGAAGCGTTGCAGGCCGCGGACGCCGACGCAGGTACCGACGGTCGGATTCTGGTGGTCTCGTCCGACGACCGAACCCCGCCCTGGGACGACACCCGCATCCTCAGGCTCATGGAAGCCGCAAGCCTCGCCAGCCCCTCGCTCACCGGCGACACGCGCTCGCCCGTGCCGCCGGCGCCCGTGGCCGGTAGGTGGATGGAGTTCCTCCTGGGCATTGACCCAGCGGAGGCTCTGAACGCCGTGCGCCGGGCCGGATTCAGCCATGTCATCGTCATGCGCGATCAGGCCGACGGCGACGAACTGGCGAGGGATTTCCTCGCGTCGAGGGCCGTCGACGTTCTGGCCTCAGGTCCGAACGCGCTCGCTCTACGAGTCCGCGAGCCAGCACCGCTCGTCCAGGCCCTCGATGCCGCGTGGACCGACCGGCTGGACATCCCCGCGCCCGATGGTTCGGCCCACCTTCTGGCCAACCATCGGCAGGCGCCGACGCTTCCCGAACAGTTCGCGGGCGCCGGTACAACGCGGGATGCGGTGTTTGCCACCGATCGCGCTGTCGTACTTCGGCCGGTAACTCCGTGGTTCGGATTTCATGGAACCCGTAGCGGCTGGACGCGCGGCAGCGCCTATGCCGACGAACGCCAGGCCTGGCTCAAACACCTCGAACGAACTGGCCTTCAGGACTGGGCGGCCGACTACAACTTGGGTCTGGCCTTCGCCATATCTGGTGGCGAACGTCAGCCGCTACACCTGGACCTGTCGGACGCCCCGGGCCGGGATGTCTGGATTCGCACGTTCAGCAGTCCCCAGTCAACGTGGATCGAAGCGGCCATTGGCCAGGACGCCATTCGCCGGACCACGTCGAGCGCTTCTACCGCCTGGGTATGGCACTTGGTCGGAGAAGCGCGCTCCACCACGCTCTCGATCCGGGCCGGTCCGGGTCTGGAGGCCGTGAGCACCGTCGCTCTGACTCCCAAGGGCTGGCGTCCCCGACGGTCCGCCACCGTCACTCCACTTCAGCAGCCGGCTCTCACCGTTTCCGAGCGTCAGCGAACGCGTATCGAGGCAGCCGCGCACACTGCGGAAGGCCTCGCATTTGTCGTGCTGCGCGAGGCGTATGACCCCGTTTGGTTCGCGTGGGTCGACGGCCAGGCCCATGCCCCGATGTTGGCCGACGGGCTGTGGAACGGCTACGTCGTTCCGGTGACCGAGGGAAGCGAGCTCACCTTCGAGTATGCGCCACAACGCTGGTACGACCTCGGGATCGTCATCTCGGCGCTCTCCGCGTCGGCGCTGTTCGTAGCGCTGGTGGTCGTGGGCACACCAGTCGGCCGCGCCGTTGGGTCAATCCGCCATGCGAGCAGGCGCCTGCCCAAGCGCTAACGCGAGAGCCCGCCACGAAGCGGGCCGCTACCAGTGCCAACCGAACTCCGGGAGCCCAGGGTGGGAATCGAACCCACAACCTGCGGTTTACAAAACCGCTGCTCTGCCGATTGAGCCACCTGGGCGTGATTCACACCATGAGGGTACTCGGCTGCCTACCGGCGCGCCGGGAGCGGCACCACGCTGCAGGTCGGTCGAGTTGCCGGCAGCTACGCCTGGCTGCGAATGAACGCGATGAAGTTCTGCAGCTCCGGCTCGGTCATGTTCGGGAAGGCCGGCATCCCGTTACCGCCTTGCATGGCCTGCTCACGGATTCTCGAGTCGGGCAGGTCCTCAACCGTGCGTTTACGAAGCTCGGGACCAATGCCACCGCTCAGATCAGTTCCGTGACACGCAATGCACCCCAGCGCCGTGAACTGCTTGCGGCCTTCTTCCGCGGCGCCCGTCAGCGAGGCGACCGCTGCCGGCGTCTCGGCTGAACCGGCCGCTTCCGTCGGCTCGGCTGCCGCCACGGCCGTCGGGACTGCTGTAACCGGCGTCACGGCCACAATCGCTTCGGCTACGCGCGGCGTCGGCGATTCCACCGCCGGCGCCGGCGTCCGCTCCGGCGGCATCGTGATTTGCGCTACCACCGGGATCGGCAGCGGCTCCACGATGGCTACCGGCCGACTCTCGCCACAGGAAGTCAGAATGGCTGCCAGCACCAGGGACACAGCCACCGCGCCAAGCAAGCGGCGGCTCGGGCTAAGGCCGGTCATGCGGTCGCGGTTCTCCTAAGGCGCAAACGCCCCCTCGGTTGTGATTGTATTCACAAAGTCGGTTCCCCGCTAATCCTCGCGGACGGCGCCGGCAGCTTGGGAATGACTATTCCTCGTCGCCTCGCAGTGCCGCCAGCACCGTCAGGTCTTCAAGCGTCGTCGTGTCGCCCACCACCTCGCGACCCGCCGCGATGTCCCGCAGCAGCCGCCGCATGATCTTGCCGCTGCGCGTCTTCGGCAGGGCGTCGGTAAAACGCAACTGCTTCGGGCACGCAAAGCGACCCAAGACCTGACCAACGTGCGCGATAAGTTCGGCTTGCAACGCGTCGCTGCCGTCGAACTCCGCGCGCAGGGTCACGAACGCCGAGATGAACTCGCCCGTGATCGGATCCGGCGCGCCGACCACCGCCGACTCGGCCACCGACGGATGGCTGACCAGCGCGCTCTCCACTTCGGCCGTCCCGATTCGGTGGCCGGCCACGCTCAACGTGTCGTCCACCCGACCGATCACCCAGTAGTACCCGTCGGTATCGCGCACCGCGCCGTCGCCCGTCAGATAGCGGCCGGGGAACTTCTCCCAGTAGGTCTCGATCAGCCGCTCGCTGTCGCCATACTCGCCGGAATGCCCGGGCTGGCCCCAGCCTTCCTGGTAAATGCCGCGAAGCATCGAAGGCCAAGCCCGCTTGATGATCAGCAGCCCGCGCTGTCCGTCCGGTACCGGCTCGCCGTCCTCGCCAACAACCGCCGGCTCGACGCCTGGGAACGGCAGCGTGGCCGAGCCGGGCTTAAGGGTCGTCGCGCCCGGCAGCGGCGTAATCAGAACTCCGCCCGTTTCGGTCTGCCACCACGTGTCCACGATCGGGCAGCGGCCGCCGCCAATTACGCGGTGATACCAGAGCCAGGCGTCTGGGTTGATCGGCTCACCGACCGTGCCCAGCAGGCGCAGACTCGAAAGGTCATGCCCTTCGGGATGGTGGTCGCCCCAGCGCACAAACGTCCGGATCGCCGTGGGCGCCGTGTAGAACACCGTCACCCGGTACTTCTCCACGATCTCCCAGAAGCGGTCCTCCGCCGGGTGATTGGGCGCGCCCTCGTACATCACGCCGGTCACGCCGTTGGCCAGGATCCCGTAGACGATGTAGCTGTGTCCTGTCACCCAGCCAATGTCGGCCGTGCACCAGTAGATGTCGTCATCCTTCAGGTCGAAGATCATCTTTGAAGTCAGGGCCGTGTAGACCATGTAACCGGCCTGCGCGTGTACCACGCCCTTGGGCTTCCCGGTCGTTCCGCTGGTGTACAGGATGTACAGCGGGTGCTCGGCGGACAGCTGCGCCGGCGGACACACGTCGGATTGTCCGGCGATCGCGTCGTCCCACCACACGTCGCACCCGTCGTCCCAGCCGATCTCGTTTTCGCAGCGCTTGAGCACGATCACGCTCTCGACCGAGGGGCAGGCGTCGTCGGCCAGCGCCGCGTCCACGTTGCCCTTCAGCGGAATCACGCGCCCCCGCCGCCAGCCACCATCGGCGGTAATGATCATGCGGGCGCCCGCGTCGTTGACCCGGTCGCGAATAGCGTCGGCACTGAACCCGCCAAACACCACGCTATGCACCACGCCCAGGCGAGCGCAGGCCAGCATGGCCACCGGCAGTTCGGGAACCATCGGCATGTACAGCACCACGCGGTCGCCGGCTTCCAGGCCCTGCGCCTTTAGCCCGTTGGCAAAGCGCTGCACGTCGGTCAGTAGGTCGGCGTAGGTAACAACGCGCGTGTCGCCCGGCTCGCCCTCCCAGTAATAGGCCACCCGGTCACCGCGCCCGGTCTCGACGTGCCGGTCCAGGCAGTTGACCGAGATGTTGGTCTCGCCGTCCACGAACCACTTGACGAACGGCGGCTCCCCGTCGTGCAATTGCGTCCACGGCTTGAACCAGGTGAACCCGTCGGTGATCTCCCGCCAGAAGCCCTCGGGGTCCTCGAGGCTGCGCCGGTGAAGCTCCTGGTACGCCTCAAACGACGGCACGTGCGCCGCCGCGGCGAAGTCCGCCGGAGGGGCGAATAACTGGGTTTCCTGGGAAGCTTGATGCGTATCCTGCGCCGCCGCCATCGATCACCCTCGCCGGTTTATCGGGTTGGCCCGAGCGGGACTGAGGCTAGGGACCGCCCTCGAAGCCGTCAACCCCGACGCCGCCGACACACCGGCCGGCTCCGCCGCAATTCAGGCCCATCCGCCGCGTCTTGAGCGGCTATTCAGTCCGCCGTTATGTCAACATACGTGGGGCTCGTCCAGGCCATGTGACCGTCCAGTTGCAGAACCCGCACGTGATACGCATGTACGCCCGGCACGGGTTCGCCATCAGTCCAGGTGAGACGAGCGTCCATCGGGCCACCGTCGAGCGGCAACGCCTGCAGGCGCAGGTGCGCGCCCAACCCTTCGGCCTCCACGAATACCGGACCATTGTCGATCCCGGTGAGTGGCTGCGTGACCGTCAGCGGCTGTGCACTGAATGCGATTTCGGGATCCTCAATGTCGGCCAATTCCATCCACAGCCCGTCGTAGTCGCCCGCAGTCTCACTGGTCCAGCGCACGCTCTGCCCGTCGCCCCCAGTCAGGCCCTCGTCCGGGTGGTCGAAAGCAAACGGCTCGACCCGACTGATTCGAGCCCCACGTAGCGTCAACGCACCATCCCAGGTCTGCTTGCGTCCCCGGGCAATCCGCAGATTCCCCGTCCAAGCCACCAGCACGTGCGATGGATCGCCGTCGGGCGTCCAACGATGGACCGCCCGCCCGTCGCGATAAACAGCGATCTCGATGATCGGCGCCGTGCCGTTCACCAGGACGTCAACCGAGACGGCGCCGTTGGCAATGGCATTGGCGCCCATTCGCGCGCCCGCGATTTGCGTGTCCACTAAAACTCGCGCACCCGTGCTGCCATGACAGTGGCGCGAGTGCAAACCCTGCCAGAGACCGTCGCGCGTCAGCTCGGCCGAACGAATGCACGCCAGACCGCCATTCACGGGCATCTCGTTGGCATTGGCCAGCGTCGCGCCCGGCCGTCCCATGTGATCGTCGCTACCGGCCACGAAGCCGACGCGCGCCCCCGTCGCTAGCGCCTGCTGAAGAAACCACTCCGAAGTGCCGTGCGCGGAGTGCACCTCCACCACCGGCTCCAGCTTGGGGTCGAGCCAGCGCAACTCCGCGCGCCGTCCGCCCACGTGCGGCAGCAGCATCACGTCGTCGCGTCCACGCAGCCGCGCGTACAGGTCCTCCAGGCGGCCGGAGTCGCTCCCACGATCGAGCGGTCGGCGATCGCCGATGAGCCAGTGCCCGGAGCGCGAAATGTCATCGGCGTCGGGAATCCCGCGAAAGATCACGTTGCGGTCACCGCCAACCTCGGTGTTCCCGGACCACTCGTACCCGTGAAAACACACAAATGTCCCGTCTTCGTGGATCGCCTCCACCTCCCGTCGCAACCGCGCCCAGAACTCATTCGTGATCTGGAAGTCGTTGCCCTGATGACAAGTGAAGTCCGCACAGGCCGAGTACCGCGCGAAGTGAAAGTAGTCCGCCGAGGAGTTGGTCCCCACCGTCTCGCCGCTCTGTCCATGCAGGTCGCCCCACCACAAGCGTTGCGCCGGAAACTCCGGGGCAACCCGGATCGGGTTGCTGGTCGCTCGCAGACCGCTGCTCTGGTCCACAACCGCAAGCCGCAGAACGCCGGAATCCCGCAGTGTCAGGTTCCGGAGAGGGATCACCGGCCCTGCGTCGGCCGCCGCCCCCAGCGCCTCGTCGCTCTCCAACAGCGTGACGTCCAGCGAGGCTCCGGGCATCTCGGTGGGATTGCCCCAAACGTCTTCGAACCGAGCGCGAACCGTGAATGGCTCTCCCGCCTTCACGTCGCTCGGCGCAATGGCTCTCAACCGAACCGCTGGCCCGGCCACCACCGGAAACGTCAGGAAACCGTCCAGGTCCAGGAACTCCTGCGCGCCCTTGCAGTCAACCGAGACCTGGAACTCGAACGCCTTCACCACCGTCACCGGCGCGCGGATACCAGGACTGCCCCTGGAGGTGTCGCCGAACGCCAACTCCAGCCTGTCGTCCGGCCACAGTCCGCCATCGTCGGTGTGCACGGTCACTGCCGGCACGAACGGACGCCGATGCCCACGCTCATTGAATCGCGCCACCGGCCGCACGCTGCCCTGTGACACCGTCCGTACCGATAGATAGTCGGGAGCGGCCGGCTCGTCGAGCTGGGGATGCCCCAGCCCTGCCTGCGCCCGCCACGACACGCGAACCGCCCCGCGATCGTCCACCCCGGCCGCACCTGCCCTATACACAATGCGAAACGAAACCGGCTGCCCGGCGACACCGGGCCCGTCGATTTCCAATCGAGCCGAACCGAGAATCTCGTCCGAAATGTGACTAGCCATGGCAATCAACCCGAGATTCACGAAGGCGCAACATTCTGCCTTTACATTTCAAGAGGCGCGGCCCGTCACCCGGCCGACTATCCCAGGAACAGCCGGTATTCCCCACCACGCGGGTTGTTGACCTCAGCCGGGTAGAGCAGGTTCCGAGAGACGCCGAGCGCGCGAGCGGCGATCGCACGGTTAATCTCCGGCACCTGGGCTAACTCGTCGATCTCGGCCAGCGTCAAATACTCGGCGCGGTCGACCTCCTCGCTGGGCGAAGGCTCGCCACCCTCTGGTCGCATCAGAAAGATCACGTACGTACTGTTGGTGTCGTCCCAACGCGTACGAACGCCCAGTACGCCCTGCACGGACGCCTTGACGCCGGTCTCCTCACGCACCTCGCGAACGACGGCCGCATCCAGCGTTTCCCCCCGGTCCACGAACCCACCTGGAATCTGCCAGTTTCCGCGCCCATAGCTGGAAGCGCGACGGACAAATAGCACCGAGCGGCCGCGCACGACAGCACCGCCCACACCCACGTTATAGCCCTGGTTGTACTGCTCAAAGTTCGTGGCCACGTCGTTTCCCGCAGCAGAGCCGCCATCCGGACGGACTCGGAATTATGGACTATCGCTGACGGAAGGTTCGGCCCAACCCCGGCCCGGACCTCGGCTGTCGGTTCGACCAGGCCCGGACCGGCCCGAATCTGCGCGTTGGAGTCCTGGCGCGTTGTGGCCGCGTGCCCGCGCTCCCTAGAATCGAACGAGCGCACGACGCCACCCAACACACTGGGCCCTGACACTATGCTCTTCGACTTTCAGATGCACACGTTCCTGAGCGACGGCGAACTCTCGCCCATGGAGTTGTTGCGCCGCTGCCACGTCTCCGGCTACACGGCTTTGGCCATCACCGACCACGCCAGCCCGGCCAACCTGCAACAGGTCGTGGAGGCGGTGGCCCGCGACTGCCGTGAGGCGGAATCCGCCTGGGGCCTGGTGGCCTTGGCCGGCGTTGAGATCACCCATGTGCCTCCAGTTGCCATCGATAGGGTCGCGCGAATGGCGGCCGAAGCGGGTGCGGAGTTCATTGCCGTTCACGGCGAAACCATCGTGGAACCCGTCGAGGCCGGAACGAACCGTGCGGCCTTGGAGTCCGAGTACGTGCATGCGCTGGTACATCCGGGTCTGCTCAGCCCTGAGCTGAGCCATGTCGCACGCGAGAACGGCAAGTTCGTGGAGCTTTCGGCCCGTCGCGGACATTCGCTGACCAATGGACACGTAGCCAACGTCTGTCGCGAGGCCGGTGCCAAGCTGATCGTCAACAGCGACGCGCACGCACCCGGCGACCTGCTCACCGAGGCGCTGGCGCGCCGAGTGGCGCGTGGCGCCGGTCTCGACGCTGACGAAACCGAATCTGTGCTGGTCGACAATCCGCTCGATCTGCTGGCCCGAGTCGGCCGCTCACTCGCCGAGAGCGACAGCGCCTGATGCCGGACACCGACGCTGTCCACGCCAGCCAGCCCGCCACGATGAATCACGGCGGGGCCAACGGCGACATTCGCCACTCCGAGGACGACCCGGGCCCGGTTGAACTCCGGCTGCCCGTGCTACCGCTGCGAGGCGAGACGCTCTTCCCAATACCCGACACCGTCAACTCGTTTGTCGTTGGCCGCGAGCAGTCACTGGCGGCCATTGAGGACGCCCTCAGTCAGGATCGCCGCGTCCTCGTTCTTGGCCAGCACGACCCGGAGGCGGAGTCGGTGACCTTCGGCGACCTGTATGAAGTTGGCACCGAAGCCAAGATCGCGCGTGTGCTCAAACTCCCAGATGGAACCACGAGCGTGCTCGCCGAGGGAATCCGCCGCGTGCGCGCCGTCGCCCCGATTTCCGAGCAGCCCTTCATCCGCGCGATCGGGTGGATCGTGGAGGAACTGGACGAGGCTCCCCAAGAAGCTCGCGACCTGATGCCGCTCACCTTGGAACTCTTTCACCACGTCGTCGAGCTGAATGAAGCGACCCCCGACGAGGCCTACATCCGCGCAATGAACGCCGACGCGCCGGGTTTGCTGGCGGACATCGTGGCGGCTTCCCTCAACTTGCTTCCAGGTACGCAGCAGGAGTTGCTGGAGATTCGCGAAGTCTCGGAACGGCTGCGGCTGGTCTACTCCGTCCTTGAAGAAGAAATCCGAGTGTTGGAACTCGAACGCCAGCTCCGCGACGACGTGCGGGAGGAAGTCGACAAAGACCAGCGCGAGTTCCTCCTGCGCGAACAGTTGCGAACCATCACCAAGGAACTCGGCGAGACCAGTGCCCAAAACACCGAAATCAGTGAGTTTCGCGAAAGGCTCGAAGCCGGCCGCTATCCACCGGCCGTGATGGAGCGGGGCTTGAAGGAAATCGACCGGCTTAACGCCATGCCGCCGGGCTCGCCCGAGGCGAGCATGGTTCGCAACTACCTCGAGTGGCTTACCGAATTGCCCTGGAAGAAACGTACCCGCGACAACACCGACATCAAGCGCGCCGCCACCATTCTCGACACCCACCATCACGGCCTGGCCCGGGTCAAGGAGCGCCTGCTCGAATACATCGCCGTCCGGCGGCTGGCGCGGCAGTCGCGCAGCCCCATTCTGTGCTTCGTCGGCCCACCCGGCGTCGGCAAGACCAGTCTCGGGCAGTCAATCGCCCAAGCGCTCAAGCGCAAGTTTGTTCGGGTGTCGCTCGGCGGGGTCCGCGACGAAGCCGAGATTCGCGGACACCGGATGACCTACATCGGGTCTATGCCGGGCCGCGTCCTCCAGATGATGCGCCAGGCAGGCACCGTCAATCCCGTGTTCATGATCGACGAGCTCGACAAGCTCGGCGTGGACTTTCGCGGAGACCCCTCGGCCGCGCTGCTTGAAGTGCTGGACCCCGAGCAGAACGCAGCCTTCAGCGACCACTATCTCGAGATTCCGTACGACCTCAGCCGAGTCATCTTCATCGCCACCGCCAACACGCTGGACGGCCTGCCGCCGGCGCTGATCGATCGCATGGAAGTGGTTGAACTCCCCGGCTACGTGGAAGACGAGAAACTCGCCATCGCCGAGCGATTCCTGGTCCCGCGCGAACTCGAGGAGCACGGGGTTGATTCCGAAGCCGTGCGCATCGCGTCCGATGCGCTGACTCGGATCATCCGCGAATACACCCGCGAAGCCGGCGTACGCGGCCTCACCCGGTCCATCGCCGCCATCGCACGCAAGCGGGCGCTGGCCCGCGCCGAGGGCAACGACGGGAACTGGAACATCCGCGCGTCCGACATTCCCAAGGTGTTGGGGCCGCCGCGGTTTCGTTTTGGCGCAACCGAGTCCGAGGCCAGTGTTGGCGCCGCGATGGCCGTCTTCAGCACCCCGGCCGGGGGCGATCTCTCGCCGGTCGAAGTCTCGCTGGCGCACGGATCTGGCCAGATCCTGCTCACGGGACAGCTAGGCGACGTGATGAAGGAGTCGGCGTACGCGGCTCTTACCTACGCACGGGCCCGAGCCGACAACCTGGCGGCCAATCACCGCGACTTCGCCAAACTGGACGTCCATGTCCACATCCCGTCCGGCGCACTTCCCAAGGAAGGTCCGTCCGCCGGTCTGGCCGTGGTCGTGGCCCTCATTTCGGCCCTTTCCGGTCGGCGAGTTCGTCACGACCTGACGTTGACCGGCGAAATCACGCTTCAGGGCCGCGTGCTGCCGGTCGAGTCAATCAAGCCCAAAGTCCTGGGTGCCCATCGAGCCGGCGTCCGCCTGTTCGTGTTGCCGCGGGGCAATCGCCAGGACCTGGCGGAACTGCCCACCCACGTTCGGCGAGACATCGAATTCATCGAGGTCGCCACCGTCGAGGAAGCGCTGCGCGGCGCGCTCATCGACGTTACATAGCCCGGGCAGCGGCGGCGGCCGCACCGCTTGCCGCGCCCACCTACCGCTATGCTGACGCCAAGTCGATGGTCGCCACGTCGCGCAATTCCCGGAATAGTTGATGTTCGGACCGTTTAACGCGCTCCTCGGTCTCTTCTCGCGCGATCTCGGCATCGACCTGGGCACCGCCAATACGCTCGTGTATGTCAAGGACCGCGGCATCATGCTCGCGGAACCGTCGGTGGTTGCCACCGACACGCACACGGCGCGCGTCCTGGCCGTGGGGGCCGAGGCCAAGAAAATGGTCGGGCGCACCCCCACCAACATCGTGGCCAGCCGCCCGCTGCGCGACGGGGTCATCGCAGACTTCGACACCGTCCACGCCATGCTGGCGTACTTCATCGGTCAGGTTCATGGCGAACTGCCAATCGCCGCGCGTCCGCGCGTGATCGTGGGTGTCCCCTCCGGGGTCACCGAGGTTGAAAAGCGCGCGGTACACGAGGCCAGCCTTCAGGCCGGCGCGCGCGAGGTCTACCTCATCGAAGAGCCGATGGCGGCCGCCATCGGCGCGGGCCAGCCGATCCAGGAAGCCAACGGCAGCATGATCGTCGATATCGGCGGCGGGACCACCGAAGTTGCCGTCATCTCGCTCGGCGGCGTCGTGGTCAGCCACAGCATCCGCATTGCGGGCGACGAGATCGACGAACAGATCGTGGACTATTGTCGTAACGCCCACAGCCTTCTGATCGGCGAGCGCACAGCCGAGGGTTGCAAGATCGCGATTGGGTCGGCGGCCCCGGGGCTCCAGGAAGAAACCACCGTCGTGCGCGGACGCGACCTGCAGACCGGCCTGCCACGACAGGTTGAACTGACCGAGGGCCAGATTCGCGAAGCCATCAGCGGCCCGGTCAACGAGATTGTCGAGAACATCAAGCTCGCGCTGGAAGCCACCCCGCCCGAACTGCTGGCCGACGTGATGGAACATGGCATCGCGGTAGCTGGCGGCGGCGCGTTGCTCCGCGGGCTCGATAAGCGCATCGAACAGGAAACGGACATTCCCGTGCACATCGCCAATAACCCGTTGGAGGCCGTCGTTCGCGGCACCGGCGCCTGCCTCCACAATCTCGAAGCCTTTCGCGAAGTGTTCGTCGCGGAGAACGCCGCGCCCTACGGGTAGTCATCACCGGCATGCGAGGCGGACAGCGGTCGGCCCTCCTCCTTATGGTTCTGGTCATTGCGGCAATCGTGCTGGCGGTCATTCGAAACACCGACGCTGGGTCAGCGGTGCAGGGCGCCGCCCTCACCGCCATTGCCCCGGTTCGATCGGCCCTCACAACCGCCTCGTCGGGGATCGCCGCCGCGCTGACCGACGCCCAGCAGGTCAACGACCTCCGGGCCGAGAACGAGGCCTTGCGCGCCGAAGTCGCCGAACTGCGCTCGGCCGCCGCCGACGTACAAGCCACGCGTCGTGAGAACGAAGCCCTGCGCGACGCGCTCAACTACCAGAGCCGTACAACCGACCTGACGCTCCTGACCGCCGGCGTCGTTGGACGCGACAGCGTTGACGTACTGGACACGCTCATCATTGACCGTGGCGCCTCGGACGGCGTGCGCATCGGAATGGCCGTGCTCGCCAACGGCAGCCTGGCCGGCCGCGTGCTCAGCGTCACCACCGCCTCGGCCGATGTCCTCCCCGTGCACAGCAGCCAGAGCGTCGTCAACGCGGTAGCCCAGAGTGAAGACGGCGTGGCCGACGGCATCGTTGAGGGTAGTGACGACGGCCGTCTGATCTTGACCCGTATCGAGCCCGATGCCCCCCTAGCGATCGGCGACCTGGTGGTGACCTCCGGCCTCGGGGGTGGTTTCCCAGCCGGGCTGCCCATCGGTGAGGTGATTTCCGTGTTCACGTCGCCGGAGAACGTCTTCCGCGAGGCCGCGGTTGAGCCCTTCGTGCGCTCCGAACGCGTGCATGTAGTCCAGATCGTGCTGGATCGCGCATGGGGCTCGTCGTGACTGTTGCCAGACTCCCACGGCCGCGCCGCGGCTTGGGGGTGAGGCTCGGCGTGATCGCCGCCGCGCTGCTCTTGGTTGCGCTGGGTCTCCTGCAGACTTCGGTCATTCCGTCCTTTGCCATTGCCGGCATCCGGCCCGCACTAGTTCTCATGTCCTCGATCACGCTGGCAACGGTCAGCGACGACGCGCGTGCGCTGTACTGGGCCTTTGTTGGCGGACTGCTCGTCGACCTGCTGTCCGCCACGCCGCTGGGCGTCAATGCGCTGATCTTCACGCTCATCGTCTACGTCGTCGGCGGGCAAGGGCGTCGATTTGACCGGGCCAATCTGCTCTTCCCGGTCGCGGCCGGCGCCGCCGCAACGCTGCTCTACTACCCGGCCCTGGTCATCGCCCTGCAGTTCCAGGGATTCGACATAGACTGGGGAAGGCAAGTCTGGGGTCGCCTGCCGCGCGCCGTGGCGGTCAACGCTGGGGCCACCATCCTCATCTACCCTGCGGTTCGTCTGGTGGAACGGTGGACGCGTCCACGTAGCGGCGCTCGCTATCTGGGGCGTGCGCGCGGCGGCTATCTCGGCTGACAACGGGAGGCTCGCTTGGAAGCGCATCCACGACCGGCCGCTAGGACCGGCGCCGGCCAGCCGCGCGTGCGCGGCACCCGGCGTGCCCTGCTTCTGGGCGGAGCCGCCCTGGCTGCAAACACCGCGCTGGCGGCCAGGCTGTGGCAGTTGCAGGTCGTCGAGTCCGACACCTACCGCGAGCAGGCGGCGCAAAACCGTGCGCGCACTCGGCCCATCCAGCCCCTCAGGGGGCTGATCTACGACCGCAACCGCGAGCCTCTGGTGGCAAATGCCCCCGTGTTCAGCGTCTGGATCTCTCCGGCCGAGCTGCCCCCGGAACGCGAAGGCCCCGTAATGGCCAACCTGGCCGTCCTGACCGGTGAACGCGTGGAGGACTTACGCTTCAAGCTCAGCCAGGCGCGTCTGGCCCCTGACACGCCCGCGCGCCTTGCGCGCGCTGTTCCCAGGGAGTCCGCGCTCACAATCGAGGAGCGCCGCCAAGACCTGCCAGGAGTTTCCGTCCACACCAGCACTCGGCGTGAGTACGAACACGGCGAGGCCCTCGGCCACATTCTCGGCTTTACCGGTCCCATCCCCGCCGAGGAAGTGGAAGCCTACCGGCGTCGGGGCGTGCGCTTCGACGAAGACATCGGGCTGGCCGGCGTCGAGCGCAGTCTGCAGGCCCGGCTCCGTGGACGTGACGGCGAGCAGCGCCTTGAAACCGACGCCTTCGGCCGCGCCCTACACCAACTCTCGTTCACCCCGCCGCAGGTCGGCCAGCACGCCGTCCTCACCATCGCCGTGAACGAACAACAGGCCATCCGTGAAATCCTCGCCCGCCATCTGGCGTTACGCGACCGGGGCGCCGGCGCCGTGGTCGTCCTGCGACCGGAGAGCGGTGACATCGTGGCCATGGTCAGCCTGCCCGACTACGACAGCAACATCTTCACGCGCGGCGCCTCATCGGAGAGCTTCGCCCTGCTCGTCAGCGATCCCCGCCGGCCGCTGATCAACCACACGGTCTCCGGGCTCTATCCGCCTGGCTCCACGTACAAGGTCATCGCTGCCAGCGGCGCGCTGGAAGCTGGCGTCGTGCTGCCGCAGAGCAAGATTCATTGCGGCGGTCGCCTCGTGCTACCCAGCGGCTGGGCGTTTGACGACTGGCTGCCCCAGGGGCACGGATTCGTCGACCTCCAACGCGCCATCGCCGAATCCTGCAACATCTACTTCTACAACGTGTCGGGGGGGAACCCCTACACCAAACTCCAGGGTCTGGGCAACCGGCGGCTGGCGGAGTTCGAACGTTCCTTCGGCTTCGGCGAGCGAACCGGAATCGACCTGCCCGGCGAAGCCTCCGGCCTTGTCCCAACCTCCGAGTGGAAAAACAAGAACCTGCAGCAACCGTGGGTCACCGGCGACACCTATCACGCCGCCATCGGCCAGGGACTGGTCCAGGTCACTCCGCTGCAGATCGCCAGCATGTATGCGGCCATCGGCAATGGAGGTCGCGTCATGCGCCCGCGTCTCATCGACCGTATGCTCGACCAGCACGGCAACGTGGTCGAGCGCATCCAGCCCCAGGTTCGCAGCGTCCTCCCGATAACCGCCGCGAACCTGCGCCTGCTCCAGACCGGTCTGTACCGCGCCGTCAACGAGCCGCAGGGAACCGGACCGCGCGCCCGCTCCTCGCACACCATCGTGGCCGGTAAGACGGGCACCGCCGAGTACAGCGGAGCCCGCGATTCCGAAGGCCGCTTGCCCAGTCACGCCTGGTTTGCCGGCTACGCGCCGGCCGAACAACCTGAGTACGCGTTTGCCGTCCTGGTTCGCGACGGTGGCGAAGGCTCCTTTGCCGCCGCGCCGATCGCCCGCGACATCGTGGACTACCTCATGACCGGCGACATGCCGCCGCTGCCGCAGGATCGCCCGGACTTCATTTCACCCGATCGTCGGCTCTGATGCTGATCCGTCTGGCGCGCATTGAATGGGCGACCGTGATGTCCACCATGGCCCTCGTCGCCTTCGGCGTCCTCATGCTCAGCACAACCGCCGATCCCAACGCCGCCGGGCTGCAAAACCACGCCGTCCAGAAAGCCGTCCTTAGCGTCGTCGGTTTAGCGCTGGCCTTCGCCATGGCCCACATCGACTACCGGGCCCTGCTCGGTGTCGCCGGTCCCGTTTACCTCCTGGGCATCGCGGCCCTGATTCTCGTGCTGCTGGTCGGCGACTTCGCCCTGGGCGCTCGCCGCTGGTTCGAAATCGGACCCATCGTGGTCCAACCCTCCGAGTTCATGAAGCTCTCGGCCATCGTTGCGCTTGCCAGGTTTCTGGCGGATCGCCCCAACTCCACGCGCTCGCTGCGAACCGTCGTCCTGAGCCTGGGGATCATGGTCATCCCCGCCGGCTTGATATTCCTTCAACCCGACCTTGGCACGGCGCTGATCTTCGGTGCGATCTGGATGGCCATGGCCTTCGTGGCCGGTGCCCGCTGGTGGCACCTGCTCTTGCCCGTCCTAGTCGGACTGGCCGCCTTTCCCTTCGCCTGGTTCTTCGCACAGGACTACATGCGTCAGCGCTTTGTGACCTTTCTCGATCCCAGCAGCGATCCCCTCGGTGCCGGCTACAACGTGCTCCAGGCGCGCATCTCCATCGGCTCCGGTGGCTGGTTCGGCCACGGCCTCGGGCAGGGTTCCCAGTCGCAGCTCGAATTCCTGCGCGTACGCGACACCGACTTCATCTTCGCCATGCTTGGCGAACAGCTTGGACTGGCCGGAACCCTGGGGCTGCTGGGATTCTTCACGCTCCTGATCGTCCAATCCCTGGTCATCGGCCTGCGAGCCCGCGACATGTTTGGCCGCTTGCTGGCCATCGGCATCGCCGCCATGCTCTTCACACAGGCGTTCGTGAACATCGGGATGAATGTCGGACTGATGCCGGTGACCGGTATCACGCTGCCCCTCGTGAGCCTCGGCAAAAACTCGCTTCTGGTTACGCTCGTCGCCATCGGCGTCCTGCTCAGCATTCATTCACACCGCGCGGCCGCGCCCTTCCGCCAGCAGTCCATGCACGTGGTTCGAGGATCACTCACCTCAGCGGGCCCACCCCGCGGCCTCGGCCGGTGAGCGGTCGCGCGCGCGTATCCGTCCCCGCCTCCTCCGGCAATCTCGGCGCCGGGTTCGATGTCTTCGGGCTCGCGATCGACGTGCGCGACGAGTACCAGTTCGAGCCGTCCAGCCGCGATCTCATCGAGCCGGCCGGCAAGTTCCTCAAGCACGTCCCCCGCGACACCCGACGCAACCTCGCCTTCCGCGCCTTCCGGACACTGGCCCCGGCCGAGGCCGGACCCTACAAGCTGCGTGCCGTCCGCGAGATTCCGCCGCAAGGGGGCCTCGGCGGCTCCGCCAGCGCCATTGTGGGAGGACTTGTCGCAGCCAATCACGCCTTCGCCATTGGCCTGGACGACGACGACCTGCTGCGCCGCGCCACCGAGATCGAAGGGCATCCCGATAACGTGGCCGCGGCGCTCCTGGGCGGCCTGGTGCTTACCGTCCAGACCGAAAAAGCCTTGCACGCGGTGCGCGTACCGTTTCCCGACGACATCGGGATCGTTGTTGTCGTACCGAGCTACCACGTGCCGACCGCGCGCGCGCGCGGGGTACTGCCCACCAGCGTCCCTCGATCCGATGCGGTAGCCAACCTGGGGCGCGCCGCCATGTTGGTCGCCGCCTTACAGACAGGACGCTACTCGAAATTACGTGTGGCGACCCAGGATTTCATCCATCAGCCCTACCGGGCCGAACTGAACCCCGCGCTCGAGCCTGGCGTGCAAGCGGCGCTTGCTGCCGGCGCCTACGGCGCCGCGCTCAGCGGGTCTGGCCCTACCCTCATCGCCTTCGCGCCCAAAGACCGCACCATGCGCGTCGCTGGCGCTATGGCGGATGCCGCGATCGAGGCGTCGTCGGGCTGCGAGACCTACGTGGCCAACGCCGCCGAGACCGGCGCCGCTGCGGTCGAGCCGCCGGCCTCAACATAAGTCCACGCGATTCGTATACTCATGCGCGGCAAGGATGAGCCGCGTCCACTTAAGACGCGGTAGCTGGGAGGCACCATCCGCGTGGACGGCGCGCAGCTCTGCGCAGGTACCGTCGCATCGTCCTACCTCAGATCCAACGTCCCGCTAACCGGCCGCCTCGAGGCGAGGCCGTAAGCGTGGCCTCACCTCCCCAGGACACGGCAACCGACCACGAGACTATTGTGGTCCTTGACTTCGGCGCGCAGTACAGCCAACTCATCGCCCGACGCGTGCGTGAACTTGGGGTTCGTACCGTCCTGGCCCCATGCACTCAGCCTGACGCCCTGCAAGAACCCAACTTGCGCGGCGTCATCCTCTCCGGCGGTCCGACCAGCGTGTACGACGATGGCGCCCCCCAACTCCCGGCGGCCGTGCTGGAAGCGGGCGTCCCGGTCCTGGGCATCTGCTACGGCATGCAGCTGCTCGGCCACAGCCTGGGCGGCGCCGTCGAACCCGCCGACGACCGCGAGTACGGCCCGGCCCGCGCCCACATCACCGACAGTTCTCACGCCATCTTCCGTGGCGTGCCCGACGCGTTTGATGTCTGGATGAGCCACGGCGACGTAGTCGCGGACGTCCCGCCCGGCTTCCGCCCCCTCGCCCGCACCCAATCGCACGTGGCCGCCATGGGCAACGACAACGGCGTGGTGGCTGTCCAGTTCCACCCCGAGGTCCGTCATACCGCCCACGGCCAGCAACTCCTGCGCAACTTCGCCGTCGATATGTGCGGCTGCCGTGGCGACTGGGTCTCGTCCTCGATCATTGATGAGCGCACCGCGCAGATCCGCCGACAGGTCGGCGACGGGCACGTGATCTGCGGCCTCAGCGGCGGCGTCGACAGCGCCGTCACCGCCGCCCTCGTCTCCCGCGCCGTCGGCGACCGGCTCACAGCCATCCTCATCGACACCGGCCTGCTGCGCGCCAATGAAGCGGCCGAAGTGGAAACGACCTTCGGCGAAGGCTTCGACCTTCAACTCGTCATCGTCGACGCCGCCGATGAGTTCCTTGGCGCGCTCCGCGGCGTCACCGACCCCGAAGCCAAGCGCCAGGTCATCGGTGAACGCTTCGTCCGCGTCTTCGAGCGTGAGGCCGTCCGCATCGCCAATGCCGACTTCCTCGCCCAGGGCACCATCTACCCGGACGTCATCGAGAGCGGCGGGGTCCACGGCTCCGCCGCCGTCATCAAGAGCCACCACAACGTCGGCGGCCTGCCCGACGACCTCGAGTTTGAACTCGTCGAACCCCTGCGCGACCTGTTCAAGGACGAAGTCCGAGCGCTGGGAACGCAACTGGGCCTCCCGGCCGATCTCGTCTGGCGCCAGCCCTTCCCGGGTCCGGGTCTGGCGGTCCGCATCGTCGGCGAGGTCAACGCCCCCAAAGTGGCCCTGCTCCAGCAGGCCGACGCCATCCTCCGCGCCGAAATCGCCGAGGCCGGCCTCGAACGCCAGCTCTCCCAGTACTTCGCCGTCCTCCCCGGCGTCCAGACCGTTGGCGTCATGGGCGACGGCCGCTCCTACGGAGAACTCATCGCCTTGCGCGCCGTAACCACCGACGACTTCATGACCGCCGACTGGGCCCGTATCCCCACCGACGTGCTGGCCCGCATCTCCGCCCGAATCGTCAACGAAGTCCCCAACGCAACCCGCGTCGTCTACGACGTGACCTCAAAGCCCCCGGGAACGATCGAGTGGGAATGAAGATCCTGGTCGTCGGCAGCGGCGGACGCGAACACGCCCTCTGCTGGCGCGTCCGCGCCGACCGCCCGGATGCCGACCTCTACTGCGCCCCGGGCAACTCCGCCATTGCCAACATCGCCACGACAGTCCCCCTCGCCGCCGACGATATCGGCGGCCTCGTCGACTGGTCCGTGGCCAACCGCCCCGACCTCGTCATCGTCGGACCCGAGGACCCCTGTGCCCTCGGCCTGGTCGACCGCCTGGCCGAAGCCGGCATCCGCGCCTTCGGACCATCCGCCGCAGCCACGCGCCTGGAGTCCAGCAAAGCCTGGACAACGGAACTCCTGGACCGCGCCGGCGTCCCCGTCCCCGACTCCGCCATCTTCGACTCCCCGGCGGATGCCCATGACTACATCGACGACGCCGTCGATCCGCTCGTCGTCAAAGCCGACGGCCTCGCGCTCGGAAAGGGCGTGCTGGTCTGCGACACGGCCCACGAAGCCCACGCCGCCATCGACGCCATCATGGTCGAGCGCCAGTTCGGCGACGCCGGCGCCTCGGTCGTCATCCAGGAACGCTGCTACGGACCTGAGCTTTCCGTCTTCGCCATCTGCGCCGGAACCAGCTTTCGGATCATCGGCTCCGCCCGCGACTACAAGCGCGCGTACGACGGTGACAAGGGACTCAACACCGGCGGCGTGGGCGCCTATTCCCCAGTCGCCGACGCGGATGCGGATCTCCTCCGGGAGGTCGCAGACCGCATCATCGGCCCGACCTTGCAAGCCGCCGCCGACGCCGGCGGGCCGTTCACCGGCGTCCTCTACGCGGGCCTCATGCTCACCGCAAGCGGCCCGGTCGTGATCGAATTCAACATCCGCTTCGGCGACCCGGAAGCCCAGGTCATCCTCCCCACCATGCGCGGCGACCTCGTCGCCGCCATGCTGGCCGCGATTGACGGCGACGTCACCACAGTCGACCTTGCGCCAGACGGCGGCGCCGCGGTTTGCGTGGTCCTCGCCTCCGGCGGCTATCCGGGTTCCTACGAGACGGGACAGAAAATCGAAGGTTTGGACACTCTTCCCCCCGGCGCGTTGGCCTTTCACGCGGGCACCGAAACCCGTGGCGACGGCCTCTTTACCGCGGGCGGACGAGTTCTTGGAATCGTTGGCACAGGGCCGGACGTTCCGGCAGCGAGGGCAAATGCGTATGCGGCGGTTGACGAAGTGACATTTCAGGAATGCCAGTGGCGAAGCGACATCGCCGCGGCCGAACAAGCACCGGCCCGAAAGTCGCCATCGGTCGTGCCCGCATGATCCCCCGCTACTCCCGGCCCGAGATGGCCGCCGTCTGGGACCGCCAGGTTTACTTCGAGAAGCAACGCGACGTTGAACTCGCGGCCGTCAACGCCTGGGCGCGCGCCGGCCGCATTCCGGCCGAAGACGCCCGGATGCTGATGAAGGCCTCGTTCACGCTCGAACGCATCGACGAACTGGAGAAGGTTAACGACCACGAAACCAACGCCTTCGTGGACGCCCTGGCCGAATCCGTCGGCCCCGAGTCCCGCTGGCTGCACCTCGGCCTCACCTCCAGCGACGTGCTGGACACCGGCCTGGCCCTGCAACTCGTGGATGCCACGGACCTGCTGGAAGGTCGCCTGGCCATCCTCGAGCAGGTCCTCACCGACCAGGCGCTCGCGCACAAGCACACCCTCATGATCGGGCGCAGCCACGGCGTCCACGCCGAGCCCATCACCTTCGGCCTCAAGCTCCTCATCTGGCTTGGCGAAGTCCAACGCCACCGCGCGCGCCTCGCCGAAGCTCGCGAGCACATCGCCGTCGGCAAGATCTCCGGCTCCGTCGGCACGCATGCCAATGTCCCGCCGGACGTCGAGGACTGGACCTGCGAAGAACTGGGACTCGCGGTGGCGCCGGTCTCAAACCAGATCGTGCAGCGCGACCGGCACGCCCACTTCGTCTGCACGCTGGCGCTGATCGCCAGCTCGCTCGACAAGTTCGCCACCGAGCTTCGCTCGCTCCAGCGGACCGAGATTCGGGAAGCCGAAGAGCCCTTCGAAGCCGGCCGCCACGGTTCCTCCTCCATGCCGCACAAGCGCAATCCCTCGAGGCTGGAGCGCGTCTCCGGACTGGCCCGCCTCCTGCGCTCCCACGCGCAGGTCGCGCTCGAGAACGTCACGCTCTGGCACGAGCGCGACATCAGCCATTCCTCGGCCGAGCGCATCATCCTTCCCGACGCCTGCCTCGCCCTCGATTACATGCTCTATATCTTCATCCCAATCGCCCGCGACATGCGGGTCTACGCCGATCGCATGGCGGCCAACGTGGACCTCACCAGCGGGTTGATTTACTCCCAGGGCGTGATGCTCGCCATGATCCACGCCGGAATGTCGCGGCAGAATGCCTACGACGTTATGCAGGAACACGCCTCCGCCGCCTGGGATGGCGGCGCCAGCTTCCAGGACGCCGTGCGCGCTGACCCACGCGTCGCGGCCCTGCTCAGCACGGAAGAACTTGACGCCGCATTCAGCCCCGCGCCCCATCTGCGCTGGATCGACACGGCTTACGAACGAATGGGCTTGGCGTCCACGCCGGTACCGATGCCGGAGTCAGCACAGGAGGCCACCTCGTAGTGACCGGAACCATCACCGAAACCACGCTGTCAGGGCTCACCCTGCTGAACCGCGGCAAAGTCCGCGACATTTACGACCTGGACGACCGGCTGCTGATCGTCACCACCGATCGCATCTCGGCCTTCGACCACGTCCTCCCGGACCCGATCCCGGGAAAGGGGGCTGTCCTCACGGGTATGTCGGAGCACTGGTTTGGGTTGACCTCGCACATCGTGCCCAACCACCTCATCACCACGGACGTTGACGAGATGGGCCCCCAAGTCGCCCCCCACCGCAACGCCATCCGCGGACGCACCATGCTCGTCCACAAGGCCGACCGCATCGACGCCGAGTGCGTGGCCCGCGGCTACATCACCGGCTCCGGCTGGGTCGACTATCAGCGCGATGGCGAGATCTGCGGCATCCCCATTCCTGCCGGCATGCAGGAAGCCGAAGCCTTCAACGAGACCCTCTTCACCCCC
Organism: Chloroflexota bacterium; assembly: GCA_034423235.1. Classification (GTDB taxonomy): domain Bacteria; phylum Chloroflexota; class UBA11872; order UBA11872; family UBA11872; genus UBA11872. Next base: position 48,757 of record DAOUIX010000135.1, read on the forward strand.
GCCACCAAGGCCGAGAGCGGCCACGACGAAAACATCGGCTTCGAGGAATTCCGCGCCATCGTCGGCGACGTCGCCGACCGGCTGCGCGACCTCACCATCGCCGTCTACGAGTTCGGCCGCGACTACGCGAAGGAGCGCGGCATCATTCTGGCCGACACCAAGTTCGAGTTCGGCTACGTCAACGGCGAAATCACCCTGATCGACGAGATCTTGACCCCCGACTCCTCG
>DAOUIX010000136.1:0-2721 GCA_034423235.1 Chloroflexota bacterium
GATGCAGATCCTCACGGTTGACGAGATTCTGGCGGGGCAGCGGTTCGAGACACCGACCGTGGCAGGTCGTCACCTACCGCAAGCGGTGCTCCCAGGGTTGCCGAACGCGTGAGTGTAGCAGCCGTAAGTCACAAGTGACTCATTCCGTAGGGAGTAAAGGTTGATTCGGCCGCTACTTAGCTGTGGAAAGTGACCGCTAGCTCGTACATAAGTGCGAATGGCTGCTGCCCTGTCCCGCACTCTCGCGTATTCCACGGCGAGCTTGTCTCCCGAGTCCAGCTGTCGCCTGATAAGCGCTTTACGTGCGGCTCCCGTGCTCGCAAGCGCTACCTCGTCGTTTCGCAGAGCAAACCACTCCACCTCGGGCTGCTCGATCTGATCCCATGGCGGATTGCCGATCACTGCGTCGAAACCGCCTTTGGGCGTTTCGCTCTGCCAGTGGTGCCAGACGCCGGGGAAGGCGGCTTCCCAGTGCAGGAACGATTCCTCGTCGGCTATCGACCGGGCCGCGGTCCATCGATCGCGAAAGGCGGGCGAGCCGTTCTCGGGGTGGTCGGCGGGGTTCTGCGCCAGCTTTTCGTAGGCGCGGCTGGGATCCGCGCCCAGTGTCTCGGCGATCGGTGCTTCGAAAGCCGCTCGCTGTCGGACCTTCATGCCAGCGGTCAGCCAGCGGAAGCCACCAAGCGTGTCGAGGAATCCGCGAACGTCGACCGTGGCGGACTCGACAGCCTCAAACAACGACTGAGACTCGTGGACTTCCGATACATCAGCGTCGGAGAGCTGTTCAATCTGTTGCATTCCTTGGGCAGCGTTTTCGACGCCCTGCAGGGCGCTGGCCGCGAACATAGGTACTTTGAGCCGCTGTAGCTCCTCCTTGGCGTCGGCGATACGAAGACCGAGGAGGGAGTCGCCGCAGCGCAGGTGGTGGTCCAGAAATGAGAGCGGGGCACCGACGGTGAAGCTGTGGAGCCAGAGGGAGACCTTGGCGAGCTCGACGGTAAGCGGGTTCTTGTCGACGCCGTAGATGCAGCGCTTGAGGACGAGGCGGCGGATGATGGCCTGGTCGGTCAACTGGGTCTCGTTGACCTTCCAGTTGGAGTCGTGGGCGCGGCGCAGGATGTCGGCGCGAATGGCGGCGATACGGTCAAGCAGGGGCGATTGGTATGGGTCGGCCTGAGGCAGCCAGGCGGCGAAGGCGGGAGCGACTTCGATCAGGTCGGCGACGTAGTCGGTGAGGAAGTCGACGGCGGTGACGAGGAAGTGGCCGCTGCCCATGGCGGGGTCGAGGACCTTGAGATCGAGGACGGCCTGGGCGGGGTCCAGGCGGGCCAGCTCGGCGCGTCGCTCCGACTTGGGGCGGCGGTCGCTGCGGAGTTCTTTGGCCCTGGCCTCGAAGGCGTCCAGGCGTTCCTTGATCAGCGGCGTGAGAGTTTGGTCGACGATGAGGTCCACGAGGTCCTGCGGGGTGTAGAAGCTGCCGCTGTCCTTGCGGGCGTAGGGGTTGGGGCGGATCCGGACCGTTCCGTCGGCGTCCAGCACCGGTTCCTGCTCCAGCAGGCGCTCGTAGAGGGAGCCGAGTTGCTGGACGGACATGTCGCGGTAGTTGACGTAGCGGCGCTGGCCGTCGTCATCCGTGTGGCTGAGGTCGTACACGACGTCAGCCATGACGTCGTCGGGCAGACGAACCTGGTTCAGTAGGTTGGCCGCGCCTCTGTCCGCGAAGAGGCCGCCGTTGTAGGGCGGGAGCCCGATGGACGGGTCGCCGCCGTCGATCTGCTCGAAGAGGTCGGTCAGGTGGCGGTAGTAGCTGGAAGCGGTGTTGGAGAAGGTGTCGTTGCGGGCCTTGCGCTGGGCGACGTCGTCGCGGACGCGCTTGCGAAGGCCGTAGTCGTCGTAGGCGGTGTCGTTGACGGGTAGCAGGCCACGGTCTTCGGCGTAGAGGACGAAGAGGAGCCGGTACAGAAAGATGAGGGCGGCTTCGCGGATCTCGGGCATGGGCTGGTCGGCGGCGTCGGACAGTGCTTGGAGGAGGCGAGGGAACACGCGGTCAAACACGACGCCGGCGAGGCTCTGCGCGACGCGCTGTTCGTAACGCTTGCCCTCGGCGAGCGCGGTTTCGACGAAGGTGGCGGCGGCACCGGGGCGGAGGAGGAAGGCCGGGCGGCGAAAGAGCAGGTGGAAGGTGCGGAGAGCATCCTGGTCGTCGGCGTCGAGGAGGGCTTGGAGGTCGGCTTCGAAGTAGGCGGTGGCGCGGGGGCGGGTCTGCTGGTCGTAGAGGCGCCAGACGGCGCCGTTGGTGAGGACGCCCCAGCGGAGATCGCCGTCGGTGGCGATTTCAGCGTCACGAAGGTAGCGGAGGATCTGGGCATGGGGTGAGGACGCCTGAGTTCCCTTGCCGGGGCCGCGAGTATCCAGAGGGCGGCGGAAGCGCTTGAGCTCGGCGACGGCGAGGGCTTCGAGGTAGGGGCTGGCGTCGGAACTGGTGGCGCGGGCTTTGGCCTCGGCGTCGCGAAAGAGCAGCAGGTCGGGGATGTTCTCGCCGCCGCTGGTGGTTGGCTGGGGGAGATCGTCGGTCCAGCCGAGGAGGTGGAGGAGAGGGCGGATGAGGTCCTGCTCGGTCTGGGATTCGTTGGGGTTGTCGGCGGTGGGGAAGGCCTGGAAGAGGCGGCGGGCGGCGTCACGAAACTCATTGAAGGCGGAGCGCTGGGATTGGCGCTCGGG
>DAOUIX010000137.1:0-23922 GCA_034423235.1 Chloroflexota bacterium
GTGGGGAGGCGCCGGAGGGCCCCGCCGATTCGCGGCGCGTGGGAGCCCGGCCAGTATCGGGCGTGACTTCGGCGGAGGTGGGCTGACGCGTGATGGCGGTCGTCGCGCGCGCGGTCAGGCGCAGAACGACGGATTCGTCGGGTCGTCCGTCGCAGGCTGTGAGCACAGCGGTAGCCACCGCCCCAGCCGCCAGGCCCCGGGCTATTGGCGCTAGCGTTCGCGTTGCGCATCACATGGTGCTGGTGGACCACCAAATACTGTACTGCGAAAGTTCAGGCCGCCTGGCCGGACTCGGGTCTGCCGGCCCTGGGCCGGGCGGCGAGCATGGCACGATCGGTTACTGAGAGTCCGATTCTGCGGCTTGCGTAGCGTCGTTACCCAACGCCAACAGGGAGAAAACCACGGTTCGGCGATGACCAGCCACCCATGGGATTGGCATCCTACGCTTTATTCAGTCCGAGTAGCTTGAAATAGGAATATGCTGCATGGAGTAGTAGTGGAGACGGAGAATCACGCATGGCTAACTATCAGGCGCTGAAGAGCCGCTTGGACCGAGGCGAAGTGGTCATCCTTGATGGGGCTATCGGGACCGAGCTTCAGTCCATGGGCGTGCCCATGGACCCGGCCGCATGGTGCGGTCCCGGCAACTACACGCACCCTTCAACGGTGCGGCAGATGCACGAGCGGTACATCAAGGCGGGGGCGGACGTTATTACCACCAACACCTTCAACACCCTGCGCCCGGCCCTGGAGGCTTCCGGGTACAGCGAACTGGTGCGAGAAGTCAACGTGCGCGCCGTGGACGCGGCGGTGGAAGCAAGAGCCCGCGCCGCTGTGGACCGGCCCGTGTGCATCGCCGGCTCCATCTCATGCCGGATTCCCATCCGCGACCGCAGGACCGGGACGCTCCTGGGCGGCACTGGCTACGGGTATGGCGCCAGCCTTTCGACGGCGGAACTGAGGGCCTACGCGGAGGAGCAGGCCAATATTTTGGCCGAGTCCGGGGTGGACTTGTTCCTGATCGAGAACCTGTGGGCCGACAATGAGTCAAGGGCGATCGCCGCGGAATCAGCGAAGGCCACAGGGCTCCCGGTTTGGGTGGCGTTTACGGCCTCCGTCGCGGCAGACGGGCGGGACGTCAGAATGAGCTTCGCTGGCGACCGGGACTACAGCACCGGCATCGGCATGCCCCTGTGGACGGAGAGTTGGCGACCGGTCGATGACACGAAGAGCTTGGCCGATGGGGTCAACGAGATTGCTTCGCTGGATCCCGACGTCCTCGGTGTGTTCCACAGCCGGATCACCCAGACGACGCGGGCGCTCGAGGTCGTGCTCGACGAGTGGTCCGGGCCCGTGATCGTGTATCCGGATGCTGGCCGGGAAGACTATCTCGCGACCTGGCAGGACCGCACCGTTAGCAACGAAGAGTCGGCGGAGGAACTGACGCGCGAAGCCGAGATCTGGGTCGATATGGGAGCCCAAGTCGTGGGCACATGCTGCGGATTCGGTGTCGATTACACCAAGTCTCTGCGCGAGGCTCTGCCGGCTGGTACCTCGTCGCCGCGAAGGGTGGCGGGGCACGCACATCACCATTGAAGACCGACGTAGACGTGGCTTCGGCTCAGGCAGGCGGACCTGACATGGAAACCAGGCCGTTGGTGGTCGTCGGGGCCGGCGTGGCGGGGACGGCCGCCGCTCTAGAGGCGGCCAGGGCCGGCGTGCAGGTCGCGCTCATCGACGAGAACCCCATTCCAGAGGCCATGGCCGCGCTGAATGTTCCGCAGTTCTTCGGCCGGCGATTCAATGGGGCACTGCGAGACGGGGCTCTGATGCTGGAGCGGGTGGCCGCAGCCAATCAAGCCCTGGCCGAGGCGGAAGCAGCCGGCGTGGACGTTCAGGTTGGCACGTGTGTCTGGGGGGCCTTTCGCAATAGCGACACCAGCCGAGTTCTCGATGGTCCACAGCTCGGCCTGGCCGACCAGGCTCGGTCGTGGATGATCAAGTACGACCGGCTCATCGTGGCCGCCGGTGCCCGGGACCTGGGCATCGGCTTCGCCGGGTGGAATCTGGCGGGCGCCATGGGGGCCAACGGCGCCCACGCGCTGATGCATCGCTACCAGGCATTGGCCTCCCGACGCATGGTGGTGCTCGGCTCCGGCAACCTGGGCCTCAACACCGCCAAGATGGCGCTGGACCGCGGAATCGACGTAGCCGCCGTCGTGGACGTGTCCGCCTCCATCCGCGGCGACGATGGCCTCAACACGGCGTTACAGGACAGGGGCGTCAAGCTCTACACGTCCCATACCGTCCAGGAGGCGGTCGGCAGCGACGGCGAGATCGAGTCCGTCGTGCTGGTCGAGATTGACGACAGCGGCAAGCCGGTCGGCGGCACCGAGAAGGAAATCCCCGCCGACACCGTTTGCCTCGCCTTCGGCCTGGCTCCCAACGTCGAGCTTCCAGGTCTCCTGGGGTGCGAGCTCGAATTCGCGTCCGAGCTTGGCGGGTACGTGCCCGTCCACGACGGTTGGATGCGGACCAGCGTGGATTCCGTGTTTGTCGCGGGGGATGCCGCCGGCTGCCACGACGGAATGGTCCTCGACACCGAGATTGCGCGAAACCAGGGCCGCCTGGCCGGAGTCGTCGCGGCCGAGTCGCTCGGCGCCATCGACAAAGCGGAGGCGACGGCCAGGAGACGTGACCTTCGGGCCGTGGCAGTCGAATCGAGACCGAACGACACGAACTCGAACTGGACGAGGTGGCTTCAGGCCCTGCTCAACGCTGGTGGGTTGGACGTCTTGGCGTGCCTGTGCGAGGAGGTCACCTGTGCGGACCTCATCCACCTGCGGCCGCCGCGGTTTCTGCAATGGGAATCGGAGCGAAGGCGCCGCCGGAGCCTCGGATCGCTCGCACAGGGTGCTCCAGTCAACCCAGACCAAGTCAAGCGCCTGACGAGGGCGGGCATGGGCCACTGCCAGGGCCGACTTTGCCGGGAGCAGGTGTCGCTGCTGCTTGCCGAGGCGTCTGGTAGCGACGTCGCCGAAATGCCGATGATGTCCTATCGGCCGCCGTTACGGCCGCTGCCGCTGCGGGTCATGTGGCCCCACGACGAGTCAGAGCAGGTGCGCCGGGAGTGGCCCAAGTGGTTCAGCCCGACGCATCGGGTGCTGGGATAGAGCGGCGCCATGCCAGTTGACAGCGCAGACGTCGTCGTCATCGGGGGCGGCGTTTCGGGGCTGAGTTCCGCCTATTTCCTGGCCAGGGCGGGGCGGGAGGTGGTGGTCATCGACAAGGGAGTCGTCGGGGGCGAGGCCTCCGGACGAAACGGCGGGATGGTCAGTGAGCGGGTTGACGAGCCGCTGCTGATCCCGATGGCCGTGGAAGCCACGGAGATGTGGGCGACGCTGGACGAAGCGTTGGGCCATCCCACGGAGTTCGTGCAGGAGGGGAGGCTCCAGGTCGCCGTGACCGAGGAGGAGATGGGCAGTCTTTTCGCGGAACGGGACGAAGCGCTGCGCCACGGCCTCCGTGCGGAGCTGGTGGACCCCGCGGAGATACGGGACATGATTCCGGCCATCACCGAGAGAACGCTAGGCGGGCTATTCTTCGCCAACGGCGGCCACGCCAATACCCAGCTGACGGTCCAGGCCTACGCGTGGGCCTTGCAAGACCTGGGCGGCAGGCTCTGCCAAAACACGACCGTCACGGGGCTTCGGGTCGTTGACGGCCGAGTCTCGATCGTGGAGACGACAGCCGGCGACATCGCGGCGGATGTGGTGGTTGGCGCCGCCGGGCCGCAGACGGGGCTGATGGCGGAGTTGGTGGGCGTTCATGTGCCCGTAGCGCCGGCACGGGTCGAGATCCTGGCGACTGCCCCGGTGGAACCGCGCTTCCCGATCGCCTTGGTGGGGAACGGGCTCTATGGACACCAGGCCGTCAGGGGAAACCTGCTGTTTGGGGGCGGGGCCCACGAATGGACCGACGTGGACCTGACGACCAGTCCTGGGAAGCCCAACACCCCCCTGATCAGGAACATCGCCAGGCGGCTCGCTGAGCTGCTGCCCGGAGCGGCGGACGCGCCCGTCATCCGAAGTTGGGCGGGGGTGGTGGAACAGGCCCCCGACTATCGGCCGATCATTGACATCCTGGACGACCCGAGCAACTACGTTGTCGTCACGGCCTCGGCCCATGGCTTCGGGATTTCCCCGGCCACGGGCAAGGTCGTGAGCGACCTGGTGCTCCACGGCGAGTCGAGCATCGACATTCGCGGCCTCGGGCTGGATCGGTTTTCCGACGTGAGGCGCGGCTGGCGTGAGGCGCGCGGTTGGAACCCGGCGCCCATGCGGCGCTGACGGCGACGCCCGTGACCAAGGCTCAGGCCGCGACTGTCGGTAGCGGTGGGCGCGAGGGGACTCGAACCTCTGACCTCCACGATGTCAACGTGGCGCTCTAACCAGCTGAGCTACGCGCCCTGAGATTCGAAGTTCAGACTGTAGGCGGCTCTCGGCCAGGATTCAACCTCGCGCAGACGCGGGCGTGCGTTTCGAGTGACACCGTGACGCGCGCTCGATGAACGGATCGGGTGCGCAGGCGGTAGGCTGCGGCGGACGGCACCTTCGTCCGCCCCTGATGGACGCGAGAGGGAGCGCAACAATGGCCCACGCGCCGGCCGCTTACGCCGGAGCTGAACTACGTCGCCGCCTGGACGCGCTGCCTCGCTTTCACCTGACCGAGTTGCCGACGCCGCTGATTGACCTGCCAAACCTGACCCGGCGCCTGGGCGGGCCGCGGCTGCTGATGAAGCGCGACGACCTGACCCAGCACGGGTTGGGCGGCAACAAGAACCGCAAGTTCCAGTTCGAGGTCGGCGCGGCGCTGGCGCAGGGCTGCGACGTGTTGCTGTGGGGCGGCGGGGTGATGCAGTCCAACCACGCCCGACAGTGCGCGGCCGCCGCGCGGCGTGCCGGCCTGGACGTGGTGCTGGTGCTCAATGAGGGGCCGCACGGCGATGAACTGCAGGGTAATCGGCTGCTGCTCGACATCCTGGGCGCCGACGTGCGACCCACGGGTCGCGACGGGATGTTCGGCCACGAGGCCGACCTGGCCGCGACCGCGGACGAGTTGCGCGCCGCGGGTCGCAAGCCCTACGTGATCGACTACGGCCCGCTGACCTCCATCGGGTACGTCGAGTGCGTGCTTGAGATCCACGAGCAGTCACGCGTGCTGGGCGCGGACGTTTCGCACCTCTACGTAGCGTCCGGCGGCGGTACGCAGGCCGGGCTGGAGCTTGGCAACCGCGCGCTGGGCGCCGGCTACGCCATCCGCGGCTTCAGCCCGCTGATCGTGGACGGCGGTCGCACGGCGCAACAGGCGGCGATGGCCAATGCCACCGCCGAGCTACTGGCGTTGGACGTGCAGGTCCGGCCTGAGGACATCTGGAACTCACAGGCCTTCGTCGGTCCGGCGTACGCGGAAGCCACGCCGCAGGGAATGGACGCCATCCGGCTGGTGGCTGAAACCGAAGGGATCTTTTTGGAACCGGTGTACACCGGCAAGGCGTTTGCCGCGGTGCTGGAGGATATTCGGCGCGGCGACCTGACGAAACAGGACACCGTGGTCTTTCTGCACACCGGTGGGACACCGTTGATCTTTGCGTACGCCCGCGAGCTCGGTGAAGCGTCGCAGCCGAACGGGTAGGCTGCGGCAGCGTGGGAGGGAGTGTTGACATGCGAAGAGCCATCAGAACTCGTTCATTGCGCCGCGTGGCGGGCATGCTCGCCGCCGTTGTGCTTATCGTCGCGATTGCCGTGGCTTCCGGCTGCGGTCAGGAACGAAGTGGGAGCTTCAAGCTAAATCCGAGTAAGGCTTCATCCGCCGGAATCGGATTCTAGAGCCCGCCGTGACATTCGCGGCGCCCGCGGGCGACGCGCTTAGCGCCTTGGCCTTTCCGGGCCACTGGCAGGCGGACGCATGAGCCTGGCCGAAACCAATGGGGTGACCAACCCCGTGGCGCGCGTGGTGTTTTTTTGGAGCGCTACCACGCTGAATTGGCGGCTCGACGGGTCCAACCCCTACGCCGGTCTGCTGGCGCAAGCGCTGGCCGAGCACCGTGTGCGCGTTGAGGTCAAGCGGTCAGGCAAGCTCGGTTTTGTGTGGAAGTTCCCTCGTCCGTACGACATCGTGCACTTCAACTGGAACCCGACGTTCTACGAGCACCCCAACCCGGTATTGGCCGTGCTGCGCCTGGTGGCGTTCGCGGCCATGCTGGTGGTGGCGCGGCTGCGTGGCTTCCGCATCGTCTGGACCATGCACAACGTGGTTCCGCACGAGCAGCTTCGCGAGTCGCACGGCGAGGTGGCGCGGCGGGTGGTCACCACGCTGGCCAGCGCTGTGATCTGCCACTGCGAGTACGCGAAATCCGTGTTGGGGCGCCGCTTTGGGCGGCGCTGGGGCGTGCACGTGATCCCACACGGGTCGTTTGCCGACGCCTATCCGCGAGAAGCCACGCGGGCGGAGGCGCGGCGGGCGTTTGACATTCCGGACGACGCCTTCGTTTACGGGTTTTTCGGGAATATTCGGGCTTACAAGGGCGTTGAGCAGTTGATTGAGGAGTTTGGAACGCTGGAGGGCGACAACCTGCGCCTGCTGGTCGCAGGAGCGCTGCATCCGAACTACCACGGACTGCTGCACACGACTGCAATCGAAGACCCGCGAGTGGTCGCCCATCTGCGTCACATCGCCGACGAGGAAGTACAACTGGTGATGGCTGCGGTGGACGTGTTGGTGCTGCCGTTCCTGGACACGCTGACCTCGGGCTCGGCGATCCTCGCCCTGGGCCACGGCACCCCTCTGGTTTTGCCGCGCCGGGGCTGTTTGCCGGAGTTGGTCGGCGACGGTGCGGCTGCGGTGCTGTATGACCCCGACGATCCCGGTGCGCTGCGCCAGGCGCTGCTCGACGCGCAGGCCCTGGATCCCCAAGCCTCCGTTCGCGCGGCGGGCGACGTGGACGCGGGACTCAACTGGGCCGGAATCGCCCGCAAGACGCTGGCCGCCTACGGCCTGGACGGGAGTTCGTCGTGAGCGGATGGGAACTGGGACTGCCGGCGGGACCGTTGGAACGGGCGCTGGCCCGGCACGAATCGCCAGCCTTTGCCGAGGCCATGCAGGACCTGCGCGACGAAGCGGCAGCGGCGCTGGCAAGTCCGTTGCGGCCCGTGGCCCGCAACGGCGGCTACTACCACTCGTATTTCTGCCCGGACGATGCGGCCGAACTGATCTTCGATGAGCACAAGCCAACCCAGCACATGTGCCCCGTGTGCGGCCGCGTCTGGACGGGCCAGCCCTTTGACGACTCCTGGCTTTGGACGGCCAATCGCCGAATGGCGCAACGTGCCTACCGGCTGGCGCTGCTCTGGCGTTTGGAAGGCAACCGGGAACACCTGGACGCGGCGCGCCAGATTCTCACCGAGTACGCCGCCATCTATCCCGACGTCCACAGCCCGCGCAACGATCCGAGCGTGGGCAAGATCACCTATTCCGCGCTTGACGAGTCGGTCTGGGCCATTCCCATTGCCTGGGCCTGCCACTGGATCTGGCCGGGCGTGGTTGACGACCGCGACCTGCTGCGTACCCGGCTGCTGGAACCGGCGGCCGCGCATATCGAGTCGCAGCGCACGCCACGCATCCACAACTATGAAAACTGGCTCAACGCGGCGCTGGCCACCCTGGGTACGGCGCTCGGCGACGAAGCGCTGGTCAGGACCGTCATCGATGCCACCTACGGACTGACCGATCAACTTGCCCGTGGTGTGCTTGACGACGGTCACTGGTACGAGGGCGCCTCCAGCTACCACTACTACACGCTCGGGGCGGTTCTATACCTGGCGCAGGCGCGCGAGGGATTGCCGGGCGACCCGGTCGGCAACCCGACGATGCGGCGGATGTTCGAGGCGCCGCTGCGGATCGCCTATCCGGACGACTACGTGCCCGCCATCAACGACTGCTGGTACCACTCGCGCGTGACCGACGAGGTGGGCCACGGCATTCCCAACGGTCCCGGCTTCTACGAAATCGCCGCCGGCACATACGGCGCGCCCGAGTTTGAGGCGGTGCTGACACGCGCCTACCGCTCCATGCCGAGATCAAACGTGGAATCCCTTCTGTACGGGCCGGACGAAGTATCGGATGAGGCGGCGCCGCCGCTGGTCGAAAGCAACGAGTCGGCGAGCGGATTTGCTGTCTTGCGCCCGCAGCTTCCGTTGGGTTCTCAGGGCGAATTGCTGCTCAAGTACGGGCCGCACGGCGGCGGGCACGGGCACGCCGACAAGCTGGCGCTCAGCATTTACGGCGGCGGCCGCCGGTGGGGCGCCGACCTGGGCACGCCGGGCTACGGGATCGCCATCAACGACTCCTGGTACCGCCACACGCTCAGCCACTCCACGATCGTGCTGGAGGGCGAGGCGCAGCCGCCGGCAACCGGTGAGGCCCTGCGGTACCGGCCGCTGGGCGGCAACGACTTCGGGATCGCCGACGCCCAGGTGCACTGGGAGCAAGGGCCCTACGCCGCCGCTTACGCGCGCCGCGTGGTGCTGACGCGCGACGGCTACTTCATTGTGCTGACCCGCGTGGAGGCGCCGGTGGCGCGTCGCGCGCATGTCGTGTTTCACCACGAGGGCGAGATCTCGGGATGGCCGGACGCCGCCGCGAGTGCGGCGAACCTGCCTGACAATGAATCGTACGCCCACCTCAGCGACGCGCGGGCATGGACGGCCGGGCACGGCGCCACGGTTCGGCTGGATGTTCCCGTGGACGGCAAGCCTGACTCGAGCCTGACGGCCGCGTTCGCTCCGCTGGCCGGGGCGCGCCTGATTACGGCCCGCTCGCCGGGCAATCCCGCCAGCGACCTTCGCAGCACGCTGATTACCGAGGTCAGCGGCGAAGCCTTCTGGAGTGCCGCCGCATTCGTCTACGGCGACGACACGGCGATCGAGTGGGGCTCGATCACGGCCGGCGGGCTGTCGGGCCTGGTCGTGCGCTGCAACGGCCGTGACGACTCGTGGTCGTTCAGGCGGGTTGGCGACGCGACCTTCAACTATCCCCTGGACAGCTGAGACTCAGGCGATTCCCTAATGTCCGCCGCGGGCGTGCGCCCGTAGAATTCCCGCACATCTGTTGACGCGCCTGCCGCGATGGCTGTACGGTCCGCCACCGCATTCGCGGGTGCTGTCTATTGGGGGACCGAGCGGCCCGCGACGTTCAACGGGGCCGGACGCTCGGATTTGAAGGAGGTGCGATGACCGCAACTGACATGGCCAGTGCGCCTGGAGGCGTCCGACGCCGACGCGGCATCCTGGGCTGGACATGGAAGGAAACCCAAGGGTTCCTGTTTATCCTGCCTTGGCTCTTTGGATTCATCTTGTTCCTGGCGGGACCCTTCTTCTTCTCCTTCTTCCTCAGCTTCACCCAGTGGCGCCTGGTGGGCGACATCAAGTGGCTGGGGTTTGAGAACTACGCCCAGTTGCTCTCCGGTGAGGACACTCGATTCGTCCAGAGCGTGTACAACACGGCGTATTACGTGGTGTTCCACGTGCCGGGCGTGCTGATCATCTCCTTCATCATCGCGGGGCTTCTCAACCGCAAGGTGAAGGGCATTGCCGTCTACCGGACGGCGTTCTACCTGCCCTCCATCACAACCGGTGTTGCGACCGCGGTGCTCTGGTACTGGGTGTTGCAGCCCAACGGATTGCTCAACAACTTCCTGGACATCTTCCTGAAGCCGCTGGACATTCAGGCGCCCAACTGGCTGGGGTCGACGACCTGGGCCATGCCGGGGCTGATCATCATGAGCTTCTGGTCCGTGGGGACCACCATGATCATCTATCTGGCGGGGCTCCAGGGCATTCCCCAGCACCTGTACGAGGCTGCCGAAATTGACGGCGCCGGCTGGTGGGGCAAGGTCCGCCACGTCACCATCCCCATGATGACGCCGCAGATCTTCCTGACCATGGTGCTGGCGGTGATCGGGTCGTTCCAGGTCTTTACGGCCGCCCTGATCATCACCGAGGGCGGACCGGCCGACGCAACCCTGTTCCTGTTGCTGTACCTGTACTGGAACGGGTTCCGCTTCTTCAAGATGGGCTACGCCTCGGCCATCGCCTGGATTCTGTTCTTCGTCATCCTCTTCCTGACGATCGTGCAGTTCCTGACCGCGCGTCGCTGGGTGTACTACGAGGGTGAAAGGGCCAGCTAGGAGGGACCATGGCGCAGCAAACGGTAACTGTAGAACCATCGGATCCCTCGGGGATGCCGTCGTCCGTCCGCATTCGTACGCCGGCGCGTATCCGCGCGATGCGCGTCAGTGGCCGGGTCCTGACGTACCTGATTCTCTGGCTGGGCAGTTTCGTGTACGCCATCCCCTTCCTGTGGATGGTACGCACGTCGTTCATGCGGCTGGACAAGCTCTTTGAAGAGCCGCCGCAGATCTGGCCCGATCCCTGGATCTGGCAGAACTACATCGATATGTGGGAGACGGGTCCGTTCGCGAACTGGATCGTGAACTCCCTGATCCTCGTCGCGCTCGGCATGTTCGGGCAGACCCTGGTCAGCATCTTCGTCGCCTACGGCTTCGCGCGAACGCAGTTCCCGGGCCGCAATCAGCTGTTCGTGCTGATCCTGGCGAGCCTGATGCTGCCGGGCCACGTGACGATCGTGCCCAAGTTCATCATGTTCCGGACCGTGGGTCTGCTCGACAGCCTGTGGCCCGTGGCCCTGCCGGACCTCTGGGGACAGGCTTTCTACATCTTCATCCTGCGGCAGTTCTTCCTAACGCTGCCGGTGGAGTTGGATGAGGCAGCCGAGATTGACGGCGCGAACCTCTTGCAGGTGTTGTTCCGCGTCGTCATTCCGTTATCCAAACCTGCAATCGCCACCGTGGCGGTGTTCAACTTCATCAACAAGTGGAACGAGTTCTTTGAACCGTTCGTCTTCATCCAGACGCCTGAGAAGTTGACCCTGGCGGTGGGCATCCGGTGGTTCCGTACGCAATACGGCACCGAATTCCAGATGTTAATGGCGGCATCGATCGTCTCGGTGGCGCCCATCGTGATCGTGTTCTTCTTCGCACAGAAGCAGTTCGTGCGTGGAATTGCGCTGACCGGCATCAAGTCGTAGCTCCGGCTTGACGTCGTAATCCGCCTGGTGGGGGCCGTTTGGCCCCCACCGGTCGTTTAAGGGTCGCGTGTCGCCAAAGCGCACTTGTCGGCATCGAGACTCAACGGCGTCGACGCTGTCGGAGATGCTGCCGTGTGGCTGTGTACGTCGGCTGCTTGCAGAAGAACGCCGTCGACCGCCACACTAGCTGTGCTTGCACAGCTAGTGTGGATCTCCGATGCGCTTACTCTTGGCCGCCGGCGCTTCCGGTGACGCGGACCTGGAAGACGCGCTGTTCGGCGCGCCGTCGTTGGACATTGTTGGCCACGAGCGCCCCGACGCGCAGGCAAGTGTGCTGACAGCCGCCGATGCAGGAAGCGCATCCGACGTCGGGATTCCCTGCGCGGTTTTCGCATCGGCCGTGGCGGGGACGGCTGGGCTGTCGACACTGCGGGCAGAGCGAGGATCAGGTGTCAGCGTGCTGGCGCCCGCCCTCCACCGCGCACCGCATAACCTGCTGCGCGTATCGCTGGACACCGGGCGAATCGGCTCGCCGCGCTTTCTGCGCTGGACGCGCTGGGCGCCCGCTGGTCCCGACGAACTTGCGGGCACCCTGATTGACGAGTTGGCGGCGGTGCTCGATCTGATGGGTCGACCGGCGGTGACGGCGTACGCGGCAGGCCAGGCCGTGGGCGCGGACGGGCCTGACTACCTGACGGCCATCCTGACGTTCGAACGCGGCCTGACGGCGGTGCTGGACGTGGGCGCGGCTTCCTCGGGTGGACAGCCGTTCGCCCGCGCCATGCTGATTGGCGGCAACGGCTCGATTCACGCTGACGGGCGAGCCTCGGCGGCCCTTCGGCTCGACGACTCGGAATCGACACCAATCGACCTCGATGGACCCTTCGCCGGTCACGTTCGCGCGGTGGAGGCGTTTACGCGCGGCGAGTCGCTGGATCTTGATCAAGCTGCGCAGGCCGCCGCAGTGCAGGACGCAGTCCTGAAATCGATGGAGTCCGGCAGAGCCGAGGCTGTTGTGGCATTTACGGGCTGATCCGAATAGACGACGCGATTTCAGCCAACAAACCGATCGACGAGCACTGCGATCAGGGTGCCGGCCACGCCAAGGCCAAGGCCGGCGATCCAGCGGACGAGGCGTGTCTCGAGCTTGTGCAGTTCGGCTTTGAGCTCGGCGAGGTCGGCCTTCGTTGCCAGATGTGGCAGCGTGCTCTTGACCTGGCTAAGGCGGCGTTCGTTGTCCAATGCGCCTGGTTGTGCGGCCATGGTTGTTACCCCTGCCGCCCAACTCGTGACTGAATCTTAGCCTAATAGGGGTCTCGACAGCCGCAAGGCCACGCGTCAGGGAGCCCGCAGGGAGGCGCGTTCCGTCTCAGCCTGCTTCGGGCGCGTAGGGAATCGGCTGCCCTTCCGGTATCTCGGTCAGTTCCACAATGTTCTCTTCGGGGTCGCGCGTGTAGATCACCCGTGTCCAGGTATCGAACCAGGCGACTGGACCGCCGATGGACTCGATGCCCGCCGAATCGAGGCGTTCCAGGATCGGGTCCAGGTTATGCACGATGAAGTGCACGTGATTGGGGCCGTGTGTGTTGGGCTGGCGCTGGACGGGCGCCGAGGGGTGGCGGACGTAGTGCAGCAGCTCAATGGCTGCCGGCCGGTCGGGCGTGCCCAGGAACACGACTTCGAGGCGCACGTTGGTCAGGCCCAGCAGAGCATCCAGCGGCGTGCCCTCGCGACTGATTCGGCGCGCTTCGGACAGGCCAATCACATCCCTGTAAAACCGCGCGACCCGGTCCAAATCCTGAACCACGATTCCCGTGTGTCCGGCGTGAATGGCCACCTGAGGTGCCTCCTACAATCGTGAGGTCTGACGCATTGTGACAGCGAACCGGAACGAGGGGCGTCCCTGGCCACACAGCGAGCGCACATGCGGGTGGCCCTGGCGGCGCTGCAGCAAGCACCGGACTCGCTGCGAAGCATCGTGCACGCCGCCCAGCCGCCCTACTTCGCGGGGGCTATCGCGCCGGACGCTCGCGTCCGCGACGAAGCCGCCCGCGAGGCGACGCACTTCTACAGCTTTCGCGATTCGTGCACCTGGGGGATGGCCACGCGCCGCCTGTTTTCCGCCTTCCCGGAGCTTGCCGATCCGGCATCGCTCACGAAATCTCAGACTGCCTTCGTGGCCGGGTACCTGACACACCTGGCTGCTGACGAAGTCTTCGTGGCCCGGCTCGGTCAGCGCGCGGTGCAGGGTGACGGTTCGGCGATTGGCGGGCTGTCCTGGGCGATCGAGGCTGGGTCTCCCCAGCCGCCGTACGGGCTGGCTGCGGCGTTTCAGTCGCTCGCGGCATTTCGCGCCGACGGCCTGACAACCATTGCGGATTCCGGGCTGCTGGAGCGGAAAGCGGCCGGCGTGAGCACAATCGACCCCGGCTTGCCGCTCGGCGAATTGCGCCGGGCCATCGTTGCCCTGAACGGACTTGAGGTGAGTTCCGTGGACTCCGCGCGTGAGGTTGAGGCGCGCGCGGCCATAGGACGAAGCCTCTTCGGCCCCGATGTCGCCATCGAGTTCCTGGCTGCAGCCGAAGCCGAGGCCGCTCGTCGCCTGCGCGCGTTCGCCGCCGGGACCGCAGCCGACTACGATGCCGCGCACCTGCGCGACTCGGGCTGACGATCTGATGCACGACCTTTGCGTTCGCGATGCCCTGATTGTGGACGGATCGGGCGCCCCCGGCGTGCGCGGCGATGTGGCCGTGGACGGCTCGATGATCGTGGCGCTGGGACGTGTCGAGGAAGAGGCCAGGCGCGAGATCGACGCTGGCGGCCGGGTCATTTCGCCCGGCTTCATTGACGTGCATACCCACTCCGATCTGCTGTTGCTGGATCGACCCGACCACCAGCCGAAGGTGCGGCAGGGCATCACCACCGAACTCACCGGCCTTGATGGCATCGGTTACGCACCGCTGGCTGCCGAGGATCGCCAGCCCTTCCTCGACTACTTCGACGCGCTGAATGGCCAACCGGATGTGGACGGGCCCTGGGAAACTGTCGGCGGGTGGCTGGACAGCTTCGATCGGAAGGTCGCGGTCAACGTCGCCCACCACCTGCCCCACGGTTGCGTGCGCGCTGCCGTGCTGGGCTGGGAAGACCGGCCGGCCACGCCGGAGGAACTGGCGCAGATGCGCCAGATCGCGCATGAGGCGATGCGCGACGGCGCCGCAGCGGTATCAACCGGCCTGGACTACGCCCCCTGCACCTTCAGCAACACGGATGAGCTGGTGGCGATCAGCGAACCGGCCGGGGGCTTCAACGCGCCCTTCGTCACGCACATGCGCTACAAGCTGGGAATGCGGCAGGCCATCCGCGAGACGCTGGAAATCGGCCGTCGCGCCAGGTGCCCGGTCCACATCTCGCACTTCAACAGCCAGGACAACACCTGGTGGGTCAACCATGACGAAGCCGACCGGGGGATCGACCTGGGCGTCTCGGTTTCGTTCGACACCTACGCCTGGGCCGCCGGTAGCACGCTGATGCACTTTTCGTTCCCGGACTGGGTGTTGGACGGCGGAGTTCCGGCCATGCTGGCAAGGCTGGATGACCCGGCGACTCGGGCGCGCGTCGAGGCGGAAATGCGAAGCGCCGACGGCGGGCGACCGCTCGACGGTTCGAGCGTCCGGCTGGCCAGCGTCCCGTCGCCGACGAACCGTCACCTGGAGGGTCGCATCCTCGCGGACATCGCCGCCGAACGTGGCGTCGCCTCGGAAACCCTGCTGGTTGACCTGGTGATCGCCGAACGCGGCGTTGCGGCGGCGGTGATCCACAATTCAGCGACCGACGCCGACTTCGAAATGACGATGCGGCATCCCGGGCACATCTGCTCAACCGACGCCCTGCTCACAGGCGGTTCGCCCCACCCGCGTACCTATGGCACCTATCCGCGCTTCCTGGGACACTTCGTGCGCGACCGAGGTGCCGTGCCCTTAGAAGAAATGATCCGCCACATGACCTCGGCGCCGGCCCGCCGATTCGGGCTGCTGGATCGCGGGTTGATTCAGTTCGGCATGGCCGCCGACTTGGTGCTGATTGACATGCCGCGAGTGAAATCCAACGCGACGTTCGATGATCCAACGAACTACCCCGATGGGATCGACATGGTGATCGTGAATGGTGTGGTCGTCGTCGACCACGGGCGCCACACGGGAGCCACCCCGGGCCGCGGGCTGCGACGCGGTATCCCAGCCGCCGCTTGAGCTCCGCTGGCCCGACTCCATCCGCTCGGCCACCGGGATACACCGGTGGCGGTCGCATCTCCGGGCTGTTCTGGAGGCTGTTGAAGCGCCTGCTCTCACGGCGTTGCCCCGTATGTGAAGGCTCAGGTGTCGATCCCGATGGTCCGCCCGCCCGCCCTAGCGGCCGTCCGCCGCGCTGCCCGCGCTGCTTTGGGTTCGGCCGCGTAGCCTTTCCCTAGCCGATGGCGGTGGAGCCTGTCGTGGAGCTGGATCACTCGACAGTTCGAGCGCTGTTCGAAGCGCCAACCGCCACCCGACCTCTATGGGCGCCGCAGGGTCGGCGCCTTGCCTACACGGTGGCCGTTCCCGATGTCGTGGCCAACAGCACGACGAGCGAGATTTGGATTCTGGACGCCGAACGGCCAAGCGCCGAAAAGCTGGTTGGAGGCATTCCAGGCAGTGGGCCGTCGCTCACCTGGTCGCCGGACGGCGCGCGCCTCGCCTTTGTGGAATCCGAGGACGAGACGGATCGTATTGTCCTGATCGGACTCGACGGGTCGCGGCGCGAGATCGATCTCGCACAAGCGCCGCACGGGCGCCTGGCCACGCATGCGTTCTTTCGAACGTTCGCCTGGGCGCCCAGCGCCGAGCGGCTGCTGTACACCGCCTACAACCGGACGCCGGTCGAACCGCAGGACCCGGCCGTGAATCCACGCAACGACGGCGACGGGCTGGGCGAAGTCGAACGCATTCGCCTCTGGGTGCATGACCTCGGTGGAACCGAGCCGCCGCGACCGGTCACGTCTGACGAATATCACAGCGGCGCTGGAGTCTGGACGCGCGATGGCGAAACCGTGGTGTTCGTATCCAACCGCAGCGGACGCGAGGAGGGCGCGGTCTCCAATCTGACGCAACCGTTCGGAATCTGGACGACCGACGCGGCCGGGTCGTCCGAGCGGCCGCTGGTCGTGGGTACAAACGCCGTCATCGCGCCAGCGCCGTCGCACGACGGGCGGCGCATCGGCTTTCTTGCCGCACCCATGATGGGCCCGCATTCCGTCAACATGGAGCTAACCACCGTCGACGTTGCTGGAGGTGACCGGCGAGCTCTCACCGTCGGGCTGGACCGCAGCGTGGACACCGAGGCCCCGCCGGCGCCGGCACCCGACGGATCATGGATCGTTCCCGTGATGGACGGCATGCGCAACGTGCTCATGCGGACGCGCGAGGGACGACCGCCGGCGCCGCTTGCACTTGAGCACCCGCACGCCTCGCTGCCCGACGTCGACGGCCACAGTGGCGAAATCGCCTGCGTCACCCAGGCGGCCACCGTTGCGCCCGAGATCGAGTTGCTGTCGCCGGACGGGCGCACGCGCTGGCGCTCGATGCACCATGGCGTCGAGAGCGAGGCGCAGTCCCGCATCTGGACATTCGACCGCGACGATGGATTCTCGATCGAGAGTCTGGCCCTGGCGTCGGCCGACAGCCAGCCGCGTGGGGTGATTCTTTGGCCGCACGGCGGACCGCATGGTCGTACGGCCGAGGAGTACCGGCCGGAGAGCGAGGCTGCGATCCGGCACGGGTTCGCAGTGGTGCAGCCGAACTTTCGCGGCAGCCACGGTTACGGCATCGACTTTGTGGTGGCCGACCGAATGGACCTGGGCGGCGCCGACTACGCGGACTGCCTGGCGGCGCTCGATTCATGGCTGGCGACCTGCGGTTGCGATGA
Organism: Chloroflexota bacterium; assembly: GCA_034423235.1. Lineage (GTDB taxonomy): Bacteria > Chloroflexota > UBA11872 > UBA11872 > UBA11872 > UBA11872. The sequence continues at coordinate 17,122 of DAOUIX010000137.1, forward strand.
ACTGCCGGTCTTTATCACCGGTACCAGCTACGGCGGCTACCTGACGGCCTGGGCGGTCGGCCACACTAAACGGTTTGTCGCCGCGGTTGCCGTGAACGCGGTGACCAACGTGGAGAGCTTCTTCGGGCAGACCGACATTCCAAGCTGGGTCCATTGGGAGTTTGGCGGCTCACCACTGGAACAGCGCGCACTCATCCGCGACCGCTCACCGGTGCAGCACCTCGCGGGCGCCACAACCCCGACACTGGTGGTCCACAGCGAAGAGGACCGGCGCGTACCCATCGCCCAGGGCCTGGAGCTATACGCGCTTCTTGGAGCCGCTGGCGTTGCGACCGCGTTCGTCCGCTATCCCCGCGAGTACCACCGGATATCCGAGCCCGCGCATCGTGTCGATCTCATCGCGCGCACATTGGACTGGTTCTTCCGGAAGTCAGCCCGACAGGCGAGTGGGCTCGACGCCTGACCGCAGCCGTCAATCACTGCCGTGCGCGGCATGAGCGCACGTTCTCCCGTTGCCCCCGAGTGCCACGAGCGGTATTGTCACGCAAGGGGAGGCGCAGGTTCCGCGGGCCGTACGGCCCCTATAGGCCAGTTGGCTGGAGAACGGCGCCATGTGCGGCATCGTAGGGTATATCGGCGAAGGGCCGGCCGCCCCGGCCATCCTTGACGGGCTCAGAGCGCTCGAATACCGCGGATACGACTCCGCTGGACTGGCCGTCCTGACACCCGAGGGCCTCAGCGTCCGGCGACGAGCTGGCCGAATCGACGACCTGGTAGAGCTGGTGGACGACCAGCTGATGTCGGGCGCCATCGGAATCGGGCATACCCGCTGGGCGACCCACGGAGCCGTGACTGACGCAAACGCTCATCCTCATGCCGACGCAACGGGCCGGCTGGTCATCGTCCACAACGGTATGACCGACAACGTTGCCGAGTTGCGCGCCGAACTGCTGGCCGACGGTCACGTTTTCTCGTCTGAGACGGATACGGAAGTTATAGCCCATCTCATCGGGGTTCAGCGCGATGCCGGGGCGTCACTCACCGACGCGGTTGGGCGGACGCTGCGCCGCCTCGCCGGTGCGCACTCGGTGCTTGCGCTGGCGGCCGACGAGCCCGACCTGCTGGTAGGCGGACGTGTGGGTTCGGCCGGCGGTCTGGTGGTCGGGCACGGCAGCTCCGAAGCATTTCTGGCCTCCGATCTGCCGGCGGTCGTTCGCCACACGCGCAACCTGCAAGTCGTGGAGGCCGGGGAGACGGTCACCTTGAGCGCCGAGGGTGCTGAGTTTCAGGATCTCCACAGACGTCCGCGCCAACGGCACCTGATTTCCGTGCCCTGGGGCCCCATGGCAGCGGCAAAGGCGGGTCACCGGCACTTCATGCACAAGGAGATTCACGAACAGCCCAACACGCTGGCCGACACCATCCGGCCGCGCGTCACGCTGGATCCAGCCGAACTCAGGCTTCACGACTTTGAGCTTCCGGTAAACGCCCGGTCCGTTGATCGTGCGGTGATCGTGGCCAGTGGGTCGTCAAACTTCGCCGGCATGGTTGGCGCCCGTTATCTGCGAGATCTTGCGCAACTCCCGGCGGCAACCGAAGTCGCCTCGGAGTTTGCCTACGCACCCGGTCCGCTCTCCAATCGCACGCTGGTCGTTGCGATCTCCCAGTCGGGTGCCACGGCCGACGTGCTGCTGGCGGTCGAGCGCGCGCGGGACGCCGGCGCACCGGTGGTCGCTCTGGTCAATACGGTCGGCAGCGAGCTCACCCGCACGGCGGACGCCGCCTTCTACCTGCATGCGGGACCTGAGATCAGCGTGTGCGCTACGAAGACCTTTGTGTCGCAGCTCGGGGCCTTTTACCTGCTGGCCTGTCACTTGGGCGAGCAACGCGGCGTCTTGCCCCCGAACCAGCTGGCGCGCCGACTAACGGATATCGCCCATGCGCCGCTGGCGGTCGCGCGCGTGCTCGAGATCGAGCCCCAGATCGAAGAGCTCGCGCGTCGCTACCACCACGCCGCCAACTTCCTGTATATGGGACGTGGCCTTGCGCACGCCATCGCCCTGGAAGGCGCCCTGAAGCTGAAAGAGATCTCCTATATCCATGCGGAAGGCTTTGCCGCCGGCGAACTCAAGCACGGTCCCATTGCGCTGGTGTCGCCTGACATTCCAGTCGTGGCCGTGGCGCTGAACGACGAGTTGCGGGCGAAGACGCTCAACGCCGTCGCACAAACGCGTTCACGGAATGGGCGAGTAATCCTGGTCGCCAGCGAAGGGGACGACCTGGAGGCCGGAGTCGCGGACGAGGTTATTACCGTGCCGGGCACGCCATCCCTGATTGCGCCAATTGCTGGCGTGGTTCCGCTGCAACTCTTCGCCTATCACATCGCGGTGTGGCTCGGGCTGGACGTCGATCAGCCGCGCAATCTCGCCAAGTCGGTAACCGTCGAATAGTGCACACCCCAGCCCCGGCCCCAACCAACGATCGCGCACGCCTGCTGGGCCAGATTCTGGCCCTGGTCGGAGTTCTCGCGCTAGTGGCTGTGATCATGCGGGAGACCACGAATTCTCCCGCCTTCGTGGCGGCCAACGAGCGTATCGACGAGCTGAACGCGCAGATTGAACGGGTCGAGCGATCGAATGCCGAATTGCGCGAACGACTGGATTACGCGCAGTCGCTCCCCGCCCTGCGCGAAATTGCCAAGCGCGACCTGGGGCTGGTCGATCGGGGTGACCGCGCCATTGTCATCATGGACGACTTGAGCGGCGTACCCTTGCCTACCCCGGCGCCGGTGGAGCCGTTGCCCCCGGAGCAGCCGCCGCCCGTCCGATTCGGCCACCTGAGCGCCTGGCTCGAGGTGTTTGCCGGACGCTGAGCGTCGCGCCGACGGCGTAGACTCGCCGCGCTATGCGCGTGCCAATCACTCGCGTCGACCCCTCGCTACCGCTGCCAACCTACGCCACCGACGGCGCCGTGGGGTTTGACTTCTCCACCCGGGTGACCACTGAGGTTGCACCGGGCGGGATGGCCCGGATTCCGTCCAATCTGATCGTGGCGACGCCGCCCGGGTACATGCTGCTCGTGGCGGTTCGCAGCAGCACCCCGCATCGCACGGGCCTGCGGCTCTCCAACGCCATTGGCGTTGTCGATCAGGACTATGCCGGGCCGGGCGACGAGATTCACATCGACGTCTGGAACCCGACCGACCAGACCGTTGTCGTGGAGCGGGGCGATCGAATCGCCCAGGGCATATTTGTCTCCGTTGCGGTGGCCACGTGGGACGAGCGGGAGACGCCCGATGCCCCCACCCGCGGTGGCTTCGGAAGCACCGGCTAGGCGCGGTCGTCCGCCGCGCGTGGTGCGCACGGTGCGGGATGCCGTGTATCGGGCCACGGTTATCGCGGCCGGACTGACCGCGCGCGACCTCGTGGCCGTGGCGGTCTCGGGAGGACCCGACTCCATGGTTCTGCTGGACGCCCTTCAGGCGGCCCGCGAGCGCGGCGGGCCGGCGCTCCACGTCCTGCACTTCGACCATGCCTGGCACGAGGGTAGCGCCGCCGTGGCCGACGACGTGTCGGCGGCCTGCCGTGCCCAGGGTCTGCCAATGACAAGCGAACGAGCCACGCAGCCCGCCCGGCAAAAAGGCGAATCCCCCGAGATGGCCGCCCGACGCCTGCGTCTCCACTTTCTGCGCCGTGAGGGTGCGCGGTTGGGCGCCGTGCGGGTGGCTACTGGACATCAGGCCGACGATCAGGTTGAGACCGTGCTAATGAACCTGGCCCGTGGCGGCGGACCCGACGCGCTTCGAGGCATGCAGCAGGACGACGGCTGGACGCTCCGTCCACTGCTGACAGTCTGGCGAGGTCAGGTGGAGGCGTACTCGGCCGTTCGATGTCTTGCGATCCACCGCGACCCATCCAACGAGGCACGCGTCTTTCGTCGCAACCGCGTCCGCCATGAGCTCGTGCCTCTGCTCAATGACATCTATCCGGGGGGGCGCAAGGCGCTGCTTCGGGCCAGCGCGCTGGCGTCGCCCGGACCCCAGCCAATGGTTCGCTCGGTCCTCGGAGTGCGTATGCCGCTGGCGTGCGACCGCCGCGCGGTCGCCGCCGGGCCGCTGCGTCAGGTCCTGACCGCGGCGCTGCGCAGTGACGGGCGACCGACACGGCAGCTAGGGGCATCCGTGTGGCGCATGCTGGCATGCGCTCTCGCTGACAACACGGCCGGACGCTGGATCCAACTGCCCGGCCGCCGCTGGGCCTACGTGCGCAACCGGGCGATTGCGCTGTACAGCCACCGCGCCAACGACCAGCCGCTAGCCAAATCCGTACCGCTGTCGGTTCCGACCGACGTCGATCTGGCGGTCGGCCGAATCAAGGTACGCCGCGTTGTTGCTGAAGCTGCGCGACGGGCCGAACCTGACGTCCAGGTGCTCGGCATTCAACCGCCGAATGCCGTGCTGGCTGTCCGTTCCCCGCGACGAGGCGACCGCATGACCTCGCCTGTTGATGGGCGGGCACACGACCTGGGTCGCCTGCTGAGCCGCCGCCGGGTACCCGCCGCGCTTCGGGACGGCACCCCCGTGATTACCGTCAATGACCAGCCGGTGTGCGTGCCGGAGGTCACCGTCGACGCACGCTACCTGCCGGCGTCGGATGCCGCACACGTGCTCACCGTTGAAACGCAGTGGACGCCGCTTCCCGCGTCGAGTCTGCCGGGTGGTTTCGTTACGGAATCCGGGACTGTCGCCCCTACACTCGATGCGTAGCAGGAGCGCGAGGTAGGCGCCACGGGGCCGCTGATATAATCGGGAACCCACACGCGGCGCAGCGCCCTTCTCGTTCTGCCTGGGGACGAAAGGCTGCCCTTCCATGAACAACCGACTCGTTCGCAACGGCTTTATGTACATCGTGCTGGCCGTGGCGATCCTGGTTGTGCTGTTCGTGATGTTCAATCCGAGCCCGCGCGAGCAGCCCGTGCCGATTTCCACGCTGCTCGCCGAGGTACAGGCGGCCGCCGATCGCGGGAGTCGGCCGCAGATTCGCCTGGGCGGCACGCGGGTCATCGCCAACGTGGACGGGCGCACCATCAGTGCGGTCGTGGACGACAACTTCAACGTCGGCCGCGAACTGGCCGACCGCGGGATCAACATCGGCGGCGAACAGGTCATGGTCGAGTTCGACGAACCCAGCAACGCGCCAACCATCATCAGCATCCTGACGTCGGTGCTGCCGCTGCTGGTCTTCATCGGCCTCCTCATTTTCCTGATGCGGCAGGCCCAGGGATCCAACTCACAGGCGCTCAGCTTCGGCCGCAGCCGTGCCCGCATGGTCACCGCCAACCGTCCCAAGGTCACGTTCAAGCATGTGCAGGGGGTTGACGAGGCCAAACAGGAGTTGGCCGAGGTGGTCGAGTTCCTGAAATACCCGGAAAAGTTCACCAAGATCGGGGCCGAAATCCCCAAGGGCGTGCTGCTCGTCGGCCCGCCGGGCACGGGCAAGACGTATATCTCCAAGGCCGTCGCCGGTGAGGCTGGCGTGCCCTTCTTCAACATCAGCGGCTCGGAATTCGTCGAGATGTTTGTGGGCGTCGGGGCGTCGCGCGTGCGCGACCTGTTCGAAAAGGCCAAGCAGAGCGCGCCGTCGCTTGTCTTCGTGGATGAAATCGACGCGGTCGGCCGCCAGCGCGGCGCCGGTCTTGGCGGCAGCCACGACGAACGTGAACAGACGCTGAACCAGATTCTGGTGGAGATGGACGGATTCGAGTCCGAGCAGACGGTCATCGTGCTGGCGGCCACGAACCGGCCAGACGTACTCGACCCCGCCCTGCTGCGCCCCGGCCGTTTTGACCGCCGCGTGACGCTGGACTTGCCGGATATCCGCGGACGCGAAGCGATTCTGCGAGTGCACGCCCGCGAGAAACCGCTCGATCCAAGCGTTGACCTGGAGACCGTGGCTAAGCAGACGCCCGGCTTTTCAGGCGCCGACCTCAAGAACCTGCTCAACGAGGCGGCGATCCTGGCCGCCCGTCGCAACCGCACCGTGCTCGGCCTCTTCGAGCTCGAGGAGGCCATCGACCGCCTCATCGCCGGCCCGCAGCGCAAGAGCCGCGTCATGAGCGCGCAGGAGAAGCGCGTGACCGCCTACCACGAGATCGGTCACGCCCTGGTCGCCCACATGCTCAAGCGGTCCGATCCGGTTTACAAGGTCACCATCCTGCCGCGCGGGCAAATGGGTGGGTACACGCGCCTGCAGCCACCCGAAGACCGCCACCTCTACACCAAGTCGTTCTTCGAGGACATGCTGGCCATGATCATGGGCGGGCATGCCGCCGAGGTGCTGGTGTTCGGCGAAATGTCCACCGGCCCCAGCAACGATATTCAACAGGCCACCGAGACCTCCCGTCGCATGGTCACGCAGTACGGTATGTCGCCGAAATTGGGTCCCCGGGCCTTTGGCCGACGCGAGGAACTGGTGTTCCTGGGTCGCGACATCGCGGAGCAGCGCAATTACAGCGAGCGCGTTGCCGAGGACATCGACAACGAGGTCTCCCACCTCATCGACGACGCCCACCGCCGCGCGATGGACATCCTCTCGCGTCACCACGAGTTATTGGACAAGCTGGCCGAGCGGCTGATTGAGGTTGAAACGCTTGATGCCGAGGAGTTCACGCTGCTGATCGACCAGCACCATGGCCGCGCGCCGTTGACCCCGCCCGAGGCGCCCGAGCCGATGCCGGAAGCCGAGCCAATGGACGGCGAGTCCGCCGAAGCCCCGGACCTCAACCTCCCGCCCAACCCCAAGC
>DAOUIX010000138.1:0-33919 GCA_034423235.1 Chloroflexota bacterium
GCCCATCAGCCGCGAGAACACCTGGTCGACGTGTGCGTCACCGTTGCCGTTCATTCCAACCTGCAGGAGATGCCGGTCCTCTGGGTTCATAGTGGTTTCCCAGAGTTGTTCGGCGTTCATTTCACCCAGGCCCTTGTAACGCTGCACGCTAACCCTGCCTGAAATCTGGCGAAGCAACCGGTCGCGCTCATCTTCGCTGTAGGCGTAGCCGGCCCGCCGGGAGTTGCCGACGCGGAAGAGCGGCGGCTGAGCGATGAACAGGTTTCCATTTTCTATGAGCGGCTTCATCTCGCGGTAGAAAAACGTGAGCAGCAGCGTGCGGATGTGCGAGCCATCCACGTCGGCGTCGGTCATGATGACGACGCGGCCGTAGCGAATCTTGGTGACGTCGAACTCGAGCCCAACGCCACCGCCAACGGCCGTGATGATGTTGCGGATCGACTCGTTCGAGAGGACCTTGTCAACCCGCGCCTTCTCGACGTTCAGGATCTTGCCGCGGATGGGCAGGATGGCCTGGAAGCGCCGGTCACGCCCCTGTTTGGCGTTGCCGCCGGCTGAATCGCCTTCAACGATGAAGAGCTCGCAGCGGTCGGGGTTGCGCTCCTGGCAGTCGGCCAGCTTGCCTGGCAGGGCAAAACCGTCCAATGCCCCCTTGCGGACCACCAGGTCACGCGCCTTCTGCGCGGCGACGCGCGCGCGGGCGGCGAGCTTAGTCTTTTCCACGATCTTGCGGGCTTCGCTGGGGTGCTCGTGCAGATACGTGCCGAGTTGGTCGTTGACCACGGACTGGACGTGTCCGGCGACCTCGCTGTTGCCGAGGCGGGCCTTGGTCTGCCCCTCAAACTGAGGCTCCGGGATCATGACGCTCACAATGGCGGTCAGCCCCTCGCGGACATCGTCTCCGGTGAGGTTGGGGTCGCTGTCCTTTAGTTGCCCGCTCCTGCGGGCGTAGTCGTTGAGCGACCGGGTGAGGGCAGACCGGAACCCGGTGAGGTGGGTGCCCCCGTCGATGTTGCGAATGGTGTTGGCGAAGGTGTGGATCTGCTCGGACACCGTGTCGCAGTAGGCCAGGGCGACTTCAACCTGGGTGGTTTCCATCTGTCCGCGCAACACAATGGGATCGGGGTGAAGCCGGCCGCGGCGGCGCGTGAGCCGGCGGACGAAGGAGGTGACGCCGCCTTCGAAGTAGTAGGTGACCTGCCGGTCTGACCGCTCGTCCCGCAGGCTCAGCGTGGTGCCGCCGGCCAGAAACGCCATTTCGCGGATGCGCTGGTCGAGGATGTCGAAGTTGTAGTCCAGGGTTTCGAAAATCTGATCGTCGGCCAGGAACTCAACCTCGGTCCCGCGAGCTTTCGTGCGTTTGCCCTTGACGACATCGCCGATGGGCACGCCGCGTGCATACTCCTGGGTCCAGGCATAGCCGTCGCGCCAGACCTTGACGCGCATGTGGCTTGAGACGGCGTTTACGACCGATACGCCAACCCCATGCAAGCCGCCCGAAACTTTATACGCGCCGTTATCGAACTTGCCGCCGGCGTGCAGGGTGGTCATGACGACTTCAAGTGCGGGGCGCTTGACCTTGGGGTGCTCGTCGACCGGGATACCTGAGCCGTCGTCGGTGACGCGAATCAATCCGTCGCGGGTGATGACGACTTCGATCCGGGTCGCTCGCTGAGCCAGCGCCTCGTCGACGCCGTTGTCGATGACCTCGAACACGAGCTGATGGAGTCCGCGCGTGTCGGTGCTGCCGATATACATACCGGGACGGCGGCGGACGGCCTCAAGGCCCTCGAGCACCTGGATGTCCTTGGCCGTATACGCCATTCGCGCTAGTGCTCCTTCGCGGCCCGGGTAGCGGGCGTGCGTGTCAGCATGATGTGGCTGCATAGCGGCCTGACGGGCTTAGCGGGACGGGTGTCCCTGATACTCGCAGGACCAGCGGGACGAAGAGGCCGGTTGATCACTGCGCGGACATGTGCGGCAGGTCGACGGTTTCGGATAGTTTCTTTCCGTTGATACCCGAACCGCCTCCACTTTCTCGTGCCCAGGATCAGTGGTCTGTCTGATGGACTCATCGTACCACACGACGATGGTTTTGGGGGCCGCCACCCAATGGACGGGCGGACTCGCTCCGGGTGTTGTCGGGCAATTTGAAGCTACATACGCGACGTCCGTCTACTCGACGAAGGCACCGTTCTCCTGAAGCAGATAACCGTCGAGGTAAAGGGCGGCGTCGGTGCGCAGATCTTTGACCATGTCCCAGTGCACGGCGGACTGGTTCTTACCGCCGGTGAACTCATAGGCGCGTCCGACGGCCAGGTGTACCGTGCCGCCCATCTTCTCGTCGAAGAGGATGTTCTTCGTGTGGCGCTGGATGCCGTCATTGGTCCCAATGCCGATTTCCCCCAGCCGTCGGGCGCCGGGGTCCGTGTCGAGGATGGCGTTTAGGAACTCTTCGCCACGCTCCGCGGTGGCCTCCACGATGAGACCGTCCTTGAACGTCAGCGTGATGCCGTCCACCTGGCGGCCCTGGTAGATGGCCGGAAACTCATACCTGATGCGACCGTTGACGCTGTCCTCGATGGGCGCGGTGAAAATCTCGCCGTCCGGCATGTTTTTCTTGCCGTCGGCCGGTTCCCAGATGCGCCCGGCAGTGCGGAGGGTGAGGTCCGTATCGGGGCCGACGATACGGAGTTCGGAGCCGGCTTCGAGCCGAGTTTTCAGCGACTCCAGGCGGGCGGTCATTTCCGACCAGTCGATGTTGGTGGCGCCGTACAGGAAGTCCGCGTACTCGCTTAGCGACATCTCGGCCTCTTGGGCCAGGGCGTTGGTGGGGTAGTCGCAGAGGACCCAGCGGACGTTTTCGATGATCTGATCCATGACGGGACGGCGCGCGATCATGGTCTTGGCCAGCCGCGCCGGATCCATATTGGCCAGGGCGCGGGTGTTTTCGGTGGCACGGATGCGGATGGCGACCTGGATTGCGTCGGCCTGGAACTTGGCAATCGGGTCCAGGAACTCAAGCTGGTCGTCATTGGCTTCTGACAGGAATACCTCCTGCGCTTCCTCAAAGCCGACATTGAGCCGCGGATGCCCGCCGGCTTCCAGCACGCGCCGATAGCAAGCCATCAGCAGCGGTTGAGCATTGGCGTTGCCGTCGATCAGGACTAGGTCACCGGGGCCGACTTCAGTCGAGTGCTGCACTAGGATGTCGGCAAGCGCTTCCACACGGGGGTCAGTCACGGAAGGGATCCTCAGGCAGTTAAGGGCGGAGATGAACCCATCCTCTAATGCCGCCCACGCAGCGCTCAACCTAATGCCCTTGCGGAAGGTACCGAAAGCTCGCCACGGGTTTATCCCAACGGGGTTGGCCCGGCATGCCTGACCTACGGCCCTGGGAGATTCTGGGATCGCGCACGGTCTCCAGCGACCGCTGGTTGACCCACACGCTGGAGCACGTGCGTCTCCCGAGCGGCCTGGAGATTTCGCAGTACCACGTGCTGAATCAGAACGACTTCTGCTTGATGGTGGCCGTCACGCCCGACAGCGAAGTCCCTTTAGTGCGCCAGTACAAGCACGGCGTCCGCGACGTCGTGCTGGAATTTCCCGCGGGACTCGTCGAAGACGACGAGACGCCGGAGGCTGGCGCAGCCCGTGAGCTTCTGGAAGAGACCGGCTACGCAGGTCGCATACATCACGCCGGAACGCTGCTGACGAGTCCTTCACGTAACCGCAACCTGGCGCACATTTTTGTGGTCATGGACGCCAAGCGCCTGAGCGAGCCCACACCAGAGGAGACTGAGCAGATCGAAGTGGTCATGACACCTCTCGCCCGACTGCCTGGTCTGATTGCGGACGGCGCCATTCGTGATCTTGGCTCGCTGGCGACCTATGCGCGGGCGCGGGCGGCGTTTCCCGAGCTTGGCTGGGACGGCTAACGCTGCCGTAGGTCGGACGCCGGGTCGAGCGATGCGCCAATGCACCGCTCCAGGGACGCGCGATTCGGGGACGGGAGCGGTGTACCCGGCGACCGGAACGTGGCAGCCGGGATGGGATGAGCGCTAACGCAGGCTGGTGCACTAGGGTCCCCCGACGGCAAAGGGGTTGAGTGTGGGAACACCGAGTTGGTGGAAGTCGCGAACATTGCGGGTGACGACGGTCAGGCGGTTCACGATGGCAACGGCGGCGATCAGGGCGTCCTGCATGAGGGCGTCCGATTGCCGGTGCATCAATCCGGCCCAGACCCGGAAAGCGGCAGCGTTTACGTCCAGCAGGTGGTAGGTCACGAGCACGCCGTCGAGCCGTGTCTCCAGTTGCTTCACTTTGACGGGATCCTGCTCGCGGGTGATCTCAATGCCGGCCTGGACTTCCCCAACGGTGGTGGCGACAGGTAGAGCTGGTCGGCGGGTATGTCCCGAACCCGGTCCAGGACGGCTGGATGCGGTGACGGGCGGCGAAGTTCGGAGACGACGTTGGTATTGAGGAGATACACGCGCTAGCCGAACCGCGGGGCGGCGCACGAGCGAAGCCGGCTCCGCGGCGGCGTGAGCGCTTCGGTGCGTGGCTCAGGTGCGAGCAGGAGATCCTTGAGATCGGGGCGGGTCATACGCTCGAGCCGACGCCACTGTTCAATTGGTACCAACACGGCCGTCTCCACACCGCGCTTGGCGACGATCTGCGGCCCTTCGGCCAGGCTGGTCTCCAGCAGTTTGCCGAAGCGCGCCTTGGCTTCCTGGACTTGCCAGACATTGCTCACGGTTTCCTCCGTGTCGGCCGAAGTACGGCGGATTGCTGACTAGACTGAAGGCTAGTTTCTGCAAACTTGCAGACGCGTGTGACGTGTACGTGCGAGGCCGGATGGGAGATCCCGCGGGCGCAGGGTGTGGCGAGTAGGTAGCATGCGCTCCCGAATGCCCGCGTAACGCGCGACGGTCCCCGACTCCACCGATGGTTCAAATTCGAGCTGAGATCGCCGCGCTGGACGGCTATACGCCGGGCCGCCAGCCGAGCGAGGGCGGCTGGGTCAAGCTGAACACGAACGAAAGTCCGGCCGTGGCCCCCGGCGTGCTGACGCGGCTGCGCGAGGCCGTCACCGACGACGTGCGGTTGTACCCGAACCCGGTCAGCCGGGAACTGCGCGAACGGTTGGCGACGCGTCACCACGTATCGCCCGAGCACATCATCGTGGGCAACGGGTCAGACGACGTGCTCAACCTGATCATTCGAGCGGTGTGTAGCCCTGGCGCACGCGTCGTCGCGCCGCATCCAAGCTATTCGCTCTACCCGGTATTGGCCCAGATTCAGGGTGCACGCATGGTGCATTGCCCGCTGGGGCCAGGCTTCGCGCTGCCCGTACGGCAGCTCGCAGCCGCTCGCGGGGCCGTGACCTTCGTGGCCAGCCCGAACAATCCGGCCGGCACGCACTACGGGGCCGAGGAACTCTGTTGGCTGGCCGAGCGCACCAACCTGCTGGTGATCGACGAGGCCTACGTGGAATTCGCCTCAAGCGATCGAATGGACTTGGCCCGCACGCGGCCAAACGTGTGCGTGACACGGTCGTTTTCGAAGGCGTTCGGCCTAGCAGGCATGCGTCTGGGTTACGCCGTGGGCGACCCGTCGTTCATTGACGTTCTACACCGCGTCAGGGACTCGTACAATGTCAGTCGGCTTGCGCAGGTTGCCGGGGTGGCAGCCTGTGACGAAATCGCGTGGGCGGAGGCGCACTGGGAGGCAACTCGCGTCCGGCGGGATGCATTTGCAGAGGAGCTCCGCGGACGCTTTGATCTCCAGGTGTATCCATCCGAAGCGAATTTTGTGTTCGTTGAGTGCGCACCCCACGATGCGGGCGCAATTCAACGCGACCTCGCCAACCGTCGAATCCTGGTCCGCCGCTTCCCGGAGGAGCCCCGGCATGCCAACGCGCTGCGCGTCTCGATTGGATCGGACGCGGACATGCGGACGCTGTTGGAGGCACTTGCGGAGATCCTCGCGGCGGGTCCGCTTCGCGGCAGCGAGGCTTGATCCAATGCCAAGGTCGTACTCGGTCGTTTCACCATGCACTCAGCCATTACGGCGCATGGTTCGCAGGGAGGTTTCGTAGTTGGAAGGTCTGGTCTGGCTTGTACCCGCGTCGATCATCGTTTCGGTGCTCGTCGTCATCTACCTGGCGCGCGATGTTCTGACGCGTCCGGTTGACCGTTCGGCAAACCCCGCGGACCTCATTCCGGCCATGCAGGGGTTGGAGGCCGAGGACCGGTCGGAGCTGTTCGGTCGGATGGCGCTGAACGGCGACCGCATATTCGACGGCGCCACAGCGTTCCTGCAACGGCAGTACCGCACGATCGCCTGGATGGCCATCGTGGCCGCAGCATTCCTGGCGGTCTTGCTGTTGTTCTTTGGCGAAAACCCCGACAAGGGCATCGAGGCCGGGGACCTGGCCTGGCGCACCGGGGTGTCGTTCCTGGTTGGCGCGGTGCTCTCCGGTCTCTCGGGCGTGATCGGCATGATCATTGCCGTTCGATCCAACGTGCGCACGGCCAGCGCGGCGACGCGCTCGCTGGGCGACGCGCTCACGATCGCGCTCCGCGGCGGAGCAGTCTCCGGAATCCTGATCGTTGGCCTCAGTCTGCTGGGCGTATTCATGCTGTTCTGGCTGTTCGGCGGGTTTGAGAATCCGAAGGTCACGCCGGAACTGATCGTTGGGTTCGGATTTGGGGCCAGTTTTGTGGCCCTGTTCGCGCAGCTGGGCGGCGGTATTTACACCAAGGCCGCCGATGTGGGCGCGGACTTGGTGGGCAAAGTGGAAGCCCGCCTGCCCGAAGACGACCCGCGGAACCCCGCGGTGATCGCCGACCTGGTGGGCGACAACGTGGGCGACTGCGCCGGACGTGGCGCGGATCTCTTCGAGTCCACCGCCGCCGAGAGCATCGGGGCCATGATTCTGGGTGTCGCCGTATTCAAGGCGACCGGCGAAGACAACATTGCCTGGATTCTGTTTCCGCTGGTGGTTCGCTCGTTCGGGGCCATCGCCTCGATCGTCGGACTGCTGGTCATCCGACCCGACCGTGTGCGCAACGCCCAGCGAGCGCTGGACGTTGGCTACTGGACCACGGCGATCCTGGCCACCGTTGGGATGGCGATATCGGCGCTGGTGATGCTGAATTCGTGGTGGTTCTTCCTGTGCGGCGTGATCGGCATCCTGACAAGCGTCGCCTTTGTCTACATCACGCAGTACTACACGGCGTTCAACCGGCCGGTCCGCGAGATTGCCGAGGCCTCCCGAACCGGGGCGGCCACGAACATTATTTCCGGACTTGCCGTGGGGCTGGAAAACACGGCGATGCCCATCATCGTCATCTCCGTTGCGCTTTGGGGTTCGTACCAGGCAGGCATACAAGGATTCGCCGAACTGGGTATCAGCCTGGGTAGCGCCGAGGGCGAGATCAGGCCCTTTGTAGCCGGCGTGTTCGGCACGGCCGTGGGCACGATGGGCATGCTGATGAGCGCGGCCTACATCCTGGCCATGGATACCTTTGGCCCGATCGCCGACAACGCGGGCGGAATTACGGAGATGGCCGACGCACCGGAGGACGTGCGCGACATCACGGACGGCCTGGACGCGGTCGGCAACACGACCAAGGCGCTGACCAAGGGGTACGCCATCGGTTCGGCCGCCCTGGCGGCATTCCTGCTGTTCAGCGCCTACCTCGAGACTGCGGATCTGCACTCGGTCGACCTGTCCAAGGTCGAAGTCTTCATAGGCGCCATGCTTGGCGGGATGCTGGTCTTCCTGTTCAGTTCGCTGGCGATCCGCGCGGTAGGACGCGCCGCTCAGGCGATGATCCAGGAGGTTCGGCGCCAATGGCGGGAAGAACCGGGGATCCTGGCAGGCACGGTGGAGCCGAACTACAGCCAAGCGGTGGACATCAGCACGCGCTCGGCGCTGCGTGAAATGATCGCGCCGGGTCTGCTTGCCGTGGTGATGCCGATCGTCGTCGGTCTGGTGTTGCGCGCTGAGGCCGAAGCCGCGCTGCTTATGGTCGGAACCATTGCCGGCGTTCTGCTGGCGACCGTGATGAACAACGGTGGCGGCGCCTGGGACAACGCCAAGAAGTTCATTGAGGCTGGTCATCTTCGCGACGAAGACGGTAATCCAATCGGCAAGGGCACGGAGGAACACGCCGCGTCGGTTGTCGGCGACACCGTCGGTGACCCGTTCAAGGACACCGCCGGACCTTCGCTGCACGTGCTGGTCAAGTTGTTGAGCACGATCACGCTGGTGCTCGCGCCGGTGTTCATCTAGACGCCTTGACACTGGGCCGCCCGCCAGGGTGCGCGCCGGCGTCTCGCTGGGTCGCCTGACCCATGTGGGGCGAGGTGGTAGTCCTGGCGGCGGTTCAGGCGCTGACCGAGTTTCTGCCGATCAGCAGCTCAGGGCACCTTGTGGTTGTTCCGGCGTTGGTGGGCTGGACCGACCCGTTTCTGACGGGGCTGACGCTGTCGGTGGCGCTGCACGTGGGGACTGGGTTAGCACTGGTGATCGCGCTCTGGCCCGATTGGGTGTGGCTGGCGCGTGGTGTAGTCGGCACCGGGCCATCCGTTCAGCTGGCCCGTCGGCTGCTGGCGACGCTGGCGGGATCTACGTTGCTGATCGGCCTGATCGCGCTGCCGCTACGCGGCTGGCTGACGACGTTGCGAGACCCGGCGTTGGCGGCGGTGCTGCTCATCGTCTTTGGCCTGGTGCTGGCAGCGGCGGACCGGTATGGGGCGAGCCGCAGCGACTTGAAGTCCACGCCGTTCGTCCTCTGGGTCGCGATCGGCTTGTCGCAGTTCGCCGCACTGGTTCCCGGGGTGTCGCGCGCCGGGATCACGATGACGGTGGCGCGGGCTCTGGGCGTGGAACGTCAGGCGGCCGCCAGGTTTTCGCTGTTCCTGCTGGCCCCGGCGGTGGCCGGCGCGGGATTGGTGCAGTTCGTGGATGCCATCGCCGGCGGCAAGCAGCCGACTGACATCCCGCTGCTGATCGGGGCAACGCTGGTCGCAGCGATCGTGGGAGCGGGAGCCGTGCGCTGGCTGCTTAGTTTCGTCGCTCGCCACAGTCTGGCGGCGTTCGCGGCTTACCGCGTGGGCGCGGGGCTGCTGGCGCTGATTCTGTTGCTTACGTTGCGCGCCTGAAAAAACCCGCAGCGAAAGCGGAATCCGTCCATATAATCGCTTCTCCCAGACGAGGTGCGTATGCGCATAGGAATTCTCAACGCGACGGGCTATTCCGGTGGCGAACTGGTTCGCTACTTGGCCGTCCACCCGGAGTTCGAAATCGTCGGCGCGACCGCGCGCAGCCAGGCCGGACGTCGTCTGCACGAGGTGTTTCCGTGGCTGCTCGCCAGCGGCCGGACAGCGTACGCGGACCTTAAGCTGACCCCCGAGTTGACCGGCAGCGCCGACCTGGTGATCTCATGCCTGCCGCACAAGGCGTCGGCGGCGCACCTGGCGCCGTTTCTGGACGATGGGGTGCGCTGCATAGACGTGAGTTCTGACTTCAGGCTACGTGATCCGGCCGACTATTTGCGATGGCACGGCGTGGAGCACGCGGCGCCGGAGTGGATCGACTCGGGGGTATACGGGCTGACGGAGTGGCACCACGAACAGATTCGCGAAACCGATCTGGTGGCCAACCCCGGTTGTCATGCCATCACGGCGGCGCTGGCGCTGGCTCCGGCGGCGAGCGCCGGATTGCTCGCGGGCCACGTGATGGTGGACTCAAAGACCGGCGTTTCGGGGGCCGGGCGTTCGGCGTCGGCCGCGTATGGATTCTCGGAGATCAATGAAGACTCGTCGGCCTATCGGGTGGCGGATCACTACCAGAGTCCGGAAATCGCGCAGGAGTTGAGCGACATCGGCGGCTCGCCGATCGAGGTGACGTTCGCCCCGCACCTGGTGCCCATGACGCGCGGCATTTTGATCACGGCCTATGGGGCGTTGCGTGCAGATGTCGCCCCGTCGCAAGTCGAGCAGGCCTATCGCGACGCCTACGAAGACGAGCCGTTTGTTCACCTGGCGGGCGTTCCGCCGCACACCAAGTGGACGTCCGGCGGGAACCATGCCTTCGTTCATTGGACCGTCGATGAGGCGACGCAAACGCTGGTGGCGATGGCGGCGATCGACAACCTGGGCAAGGGCGCCGCCGGCAGCGCAGTCCAGAACGCGAACGTCATGGCGGGAATCGACGAACAGGTTGGCCTGGCGATTCCGCCGAGTCACCCGTAATGCACGAACCACCCGCGGAACTCGATGGCTTGCGGGTCGTTCCGGGCGGCACGCTGGCCCCGCGCGGATTCGTGGGCGGGGGCGTGGCCGCGGGAATCAAGGCTACAGGGGCGCTGGACCTGGGCGCGATCCTGAGCACACGCACACCCTGTCAGTCGGCGGCGACCTTTACGACCAACCGCGTGTGCGGTGCGTCGGTGACCATCAACAAGGAGCGGCTGCGCAAGAAGCCGGCTCGCGGCATCGTGTTCAACAGCGGCAACTCCAACGTGTTTACCGGCGCACGCGGGAGAGCCGACGGACTGGCCTTTATCGACGCGTTTGCACGCCGCTTTGGCGTACCGGCCGATGAGGTTCTGGTGGCCTCGACTGGCGTGATTGGCTTCCATCTGCCGATGCCCAAGATCCTGGCGGGGGTTGAGTCCCTGGAACTGTCACCCGACGCTGGCGAGGCGGTCGCAAGGGCCATGATGACCACCGACGTTGCGCCAAAGACGCTGGCCATTGAGGTTCCGGTTTCCGGCGGGACGATTCGGATCGGGGGCGCGGCGAAGGGCGCCGGTATGGTGCATCCGAACATGGCGACCATGTTCGTGTTCATGACCACGGATGCTGAACTGGACGGCGGGACGCTGCAGGGGGCGCTGAGCGCGACAGTGGCCGACTCCTTCAATCTGCTCAGCATCGACGGCGATCAGTCGACGAGCGACACGGCCTTGCTGCTGGCCAACGGGGCAAGCGAAACCGGCTTGATCCAGGAAGGCACGCCGGATGCGGATGCGTTTACACGTGGTTTGCAGGCGGTATGCCGGTGGTTGACCCAGGAGATCGTGCGCGGCGGCGAGGGCGTGACGAAGGTCTTTGCTGTGACCGTACGCGGCGCGTCCGATAACGCTACCGCGCGGCAGGCGGCGCGCGCCGTGACGACGTCGTCGCTGGTTAAGACCGCGATTCACGGCGGCGATCCGAACTGGGGGCGGATCGTCATGGCCCTGGGCAATAGCGGCGCCGTGTTCGACCCGGACCTGCTCGACATCTGGATTGGCGACACGCAGGTCGTCCGGGACGGAGCGCCCGCGACGTACGAGGAGGCGCTGGTTGCCGAGCATTTCCGGCAGGCCGACGTGACAATCGAAGTGGCGCTGAACCAGGGTGAGGCGAGCGCGACGGCCTGGGGTGGGGACCTCTCGGCCGAATACGTGGCGATCAACGCGGAGTACATGACCTGAGCGCCGACTCCTCGGCCGCAAACTTGGCGGGTCGCTACGTGGTCGTCAAGATCGGCGGGACCGCGGACATGACCGCTGGGCGGATCGGGACGGACGTTCGCGCCCTGGTCGCGGACGGCGTGCGTGCGGTGATTGCGCACGGGGGCGGCGACGAACTGACGGCCTGGCAACGGGCGCGCAATCGCAAAACGACCTGGCACAACGGTCTTCGAGTGACCGACGACCAGACGCGAGATGACGCCGTGCTGGTATTCCGGGGGCTGGTGGCGCCGGCGGTTGTGGGCGCGCTGCAGCAAGCAGGAGTGTCAGCAGTGGGCATCAGTGGGCCGGACGGCGGCGTGGTGCGTGTTCAGCAAGCGTCCCCGGATCTTGGCTGGGTGGGTCGCGTCCGGACCGTGAATGCGCGGATTCTCGATGACCTGACGTCCGGTGGACACGTGCCGGTGGTTTCGCCGCTCGGCGTTGACGATCGCGGGTCCATCTACAACGTGAACGGTGACGACATCGCGGGGGCGCTCGCGCGCGCCACGCGGGCGGCCGCCCTGGTGTTTCTGACCGACGTGGACGGAGTTCTGGGCGCCGATGGCAATGTCCTGGCGCGCCTGGACCCGGTTAGCGCTGAGCGCTTGATCCGGGATGGGGTGATTGCAGGCGGAATGGTTCCAAAGGTCCGGTCCGCCGTGGCCTTGCTTAGCGAAGTGGGCAGAGTCTGCATAGCCAACGGTTCGCGACGCCATGCATTGCGGCACGCTCTGGATCCGGTCGGCGGCGGCACCCAGGTGAGCGCCTGAGCCGCGTTCCTATAATCCCAGTCGGAACGGCGACTGCCGTTCGACCCCTCCCGAGGCTAAACGACGCATGGGCTGGCAGGAGCTAGAAGCACGCTATTACCACCAGGCGTTCCGCCGTTTCCCGGTGACGCTCGTGCGCGGTGAGGGGTCGCGCCTGTGGGACGACGACGGCAATTCGTATCTGGACTTCACCGCCGGCATTGCCGTGACCACGCTGGGACACGGCGATCCGGAGTTGTGCGAGGCCGTGGCGGACCAAGTGCGCTCCCTGGCACACATTTCGAATCTGTTCTATACGACGCCCCAACTCGAAGTGGCGCAGCGCCTGGTCGACAACTCGGCGCTTGATCGCGTCTTTTTCGTCAACAGCGGCGCCGAGGCGAGCGAGACCTGTTTGAAGATCGCCCGCAAATGGGGGCGAACGCGGCGCGACGGGGCCTACGAAGTCATCACGGCGGAGCACGGATTCCACGGCCGGACGATCGCCACGACGGCGGCGACCGGCACCCCGGCCTACCAGGAACCGTTTGCGCCCATGCCCTCCGGATTCACGCACGTGCCATTAAACGATCTGGATGCGGTAGACGACTCGATTTCGTCGTCAACCGCCGCCGTAATGGTTGAACTGGTCCAGGGCGAGAGCGGCGTGCGAATGGCGGACGTGGACTACGTGCAAGGTCTGCGCCGGGTATGCGACGAGCATGGCGTGCTGCTGATCTTCGATGAGGTTCAAACCGGTATCGGGCGCACCGGCCGACTATTCGGCTACGAGAACTTTGACGTCACGCCCGACCTGATTGGACTCGCCAAGGGGTTGGGCGGCGGCTTGCCGATCGGCGCCGTGCTGAGCAGCGAGGCCGTGAGCGTCCTGGTGCCGGGTGAACACGGATCCACGTTCGGCGGCAGCCCGGTAGCGTGCGCCGCGGCGCGAGTAGTGCTGGACCGCGTGATGGCCCCAGGATTCCTCAATGAGGTGCAGGCGAAGGGTGAGCACGTGCAGGCGCGCCTGCGGGACAGCGCCGAGCAGGGCGACCGGATCACCGACGTGCGCGGCTTGGGCCTAATGATCGGCTTCGACCTGGAATCCGAGGACGTGGCGACCGAGGTGGTGGAGAAAGCTCGTAGCAATGGGTTGCTGCTGATCAAAGCCGGGCCGGCCACGATCCGCATCGTGCCGCCGCTTACGATCACTGTTGATGAACTCGACGAAGGGCTGGATGCACTCGACGCCGCGCGGGGCGCCTGACGAGATCGCTGTGCCCCGCCACCTGAGTTAGCCCGCGCCTATGTGGGGTGGACGCTTCGACAAACCGCCGGCGGATGTCGCGCGCGCCTTTACGCGCTCGTTTCCCGTCGACCGCCGCATGTACCGCGAGGACATCGTGGCCAGCCGCGCCCACGCCGCGATGCTGGGCCGGCAACAGATCATTCCCGCAAGCAGCGCAGATGCTCTGACGTCGGCGCTGGACGAACTGCTGGCGGAACTGGATCAGATCGGCGGCCCTCCGGCGACCGCTGACGATGAAGATGTCCACAGTTACGTCGAACGGGAACTGACCGCGCGTATCGGCGACGACGGCCGACGGCTGCACGTGGCACGCAGCCGGAACGACCAGGTCGCCACGGATTTCAGGCTCTATTGCAAGGGCTTCTGCTTGCGCCTGGTGACCGCGGTGCTCGATCTAGTAGGCGTCCTGGTGCAGCGGGCTGAAGAGGAGACGGAGACGATTGCGCCGGGCTTCACCCACTTGCAGGTCGCTCAGCCTGTCACCCTCGGGCACTACTTTCTAGGGCTGGCCGAGATGCATCGACGCGACGTGGACAACATCTTGTACGCCTACACCGTGGCCGACGTGTGCCCGCTGGGGGCCGGAGCTTTGGCAGGCGTGTCCTTCGACATTGATCGGGAATTCGTGGCTCAGGAACTGTGCTTTAGCCAGGTTGCGCGCAACAGCCTGGATGCGGTGTCTGACCGCGACTTCGTGGGCGCTGTCCTGCAAGCCTGTGTGACGCTGACCGGACACCTGTCGCGCTGGGCGGAAGACCTGGTGATCTGGGCGTCGCCCGGACTCGGCATGGTTCGATTTAACGACGCCTTCGCGACCGGCAGCAGCATGCTGCCCCAGAAGCTCAACCCGGACGTGGCGGAACTGACGCGCGCGAAGGCCGGCGCCATTGCCGGAGCGGCCGTCGGATGGCAGGCAACGCTCAAAGGGGTACCGCTGACGTACGCCCTGGACATGCAGGAGGACAAGCGCGCCCTATTCAGAGTGGAAGACGACGTGCTGGCGGCGCTGCGGGCGCTAACCGGAGCTCTGGCCACGCTGACGGTGAACCGAAAGCGCATGGCGACTGTTGCGAGCATGGGGCATTCGACGGCCATAGAGATTGCCGACGACCTGACGGAGCGCGGCGTGCCGTTTCGCGATGCACACGCGGCTGTGGGGCGACTGGTTCGCTTAGCTGAGGCCAAGGGCATCGAACTGGCCGACCTGAACGACGCTGACTTTGCGGAGGCCGACGCGAGGCTTTCAGGGAACGTGCGGGACAGGTTGGATCTTCAGCGTGCCGTCGCGCGCCGTACCTCGCTTGGGGGAACCGCGCCGACTCGCGTGCGTGAGGAGGCCCAACGCGCCCATCGCTGGCTGCGCTGGCAGCGTGAGCACGTGCAGGATCTGGTCGCCCGAGGGCTTCCGGCAGCGCTGCAACCTGCGGCGCCTGCTCAGGCGGACGTCTGACGCCGCGTGACGGGCAGCAGCTCGGCGGATTCCATTCAACCGGTCGGAAGCCCACCCGAGGCGCCGCTGCAACTGTCAATCGTCATTCCGGCGTATGACGAGGAAGCCCGCCTTGGAGGCACGCTGCGCGCGATTGACGAGTGGGCGGCCGGCCGCCACGGACTTGTCGAGGTTGTTGTCGTGGACGATGGATCCAGGGATAACACGCTCGGCGAGGCTCGAGCCTGGGCACACGCAGAGGGGGGATCGCAACGTGTAATCCGCGTGGTGTTGGCCGAGCCGCACCGAGGCAAAGGTGCGGCCGTGGCGCGGGGAATCCTGGCAGCGCGCGGCGCGGTACGAATGTTCATGGATGCCGATCTGGCGGTGCCGCTGGTGTTCGTCGAGCGGATCGTCGAGGAGGTTCGTCGCGGGGCCGACATGGTGATTGGCTCGCGGGAACTGACTCAATCACATCGCTACGACGAACCTTGGCGTCGCCACGTGCTGGGACGCGGATTCAACTGGCTGGTCGGCCGGCTGGGAGTCAGCGGCTTTAGCGATACCCAGTGCGGATTCAAGGGATTCTCAGCTGACGCGGCGGAAGATGTGTTTAGTCGGGTGCGTCTGTATCCCGCCGAGGGAGGCACGATCGCTGGCGAACGAGTCACGGCGTTCGACGTGGAACTGCTGGCTATCGCCAAACAGCGCGGCTGGCAGGTTGTCGAAGTGCCTATCGAATGGCGGCACGTGCCGGTCAGTAAGGTGCGTCCGCTGTTGGATGCGGTGTTTATGCTGCTCGATGTGCTGAAAGTACGCTGGCATCTGGCGCGCGGGTCGTACGACTAATCCTCGCAGAACGTGCCCATTTCACAGGTGGTGAGGGGTCGCGTTTTTCCCGAGTAGCGGGCTAAATGCCATCCGCCGAGGCAACACCGGAGCCATGTCACGAGAAGCGAACATTGTCGTCTTCGACGGTTGGTTGGAGACCCTGGGTGGCGGCGAACGACAGATTCTGAGCGCGGCTAGTGCGTTGCGGTCTCTGGGCGCCGTTCGCGTGGTGTCGCACCGTCCGTTGCGATGGCCCACGGTCGTGGAACGTGCCGGCGTCGATCTGGATGACGTGGGATTCCGGACACTATCCGAACGACCTCAAATGTCGGGACGTCTGGTGTCGGGTGGCGCGGACCTGTTTGTCAATGGGACGCATCAGAGCCTTGTCGACGGGAGCGGCCTGCCGTCCATACGGTTCGTCTACTTTCCGGCCCGACATGCAAACCGAGCGCGGCTCGTGACGGGACGAGCGCTGCGAAGGCTGGGCCACGCCCTGGGAGCGGCCTCAGAGCGTTCGGGTTGGTTTGGAACCGAGGTCCATCAGGGCCTCCGCTACCGGCAGTCCGACGGCGGCGGGTGGATTGACGTCAGTGGGGGCGCATGCGTCCGATTGTGGCTAAGCGCGATGACCAGCGTGGATCGGGCGTACACGGTTGAAACCGTCGCGGGCGACGTACTGGTCGAGGGGTTGGCTGGGGCTCAGGGAGACTTTGCGCCCAGCCCTTGGATCGACGTTCCGCTGGGGTGCGGCGAACTCGTCGTGAGCTCGACGGCTTCGCTCGGGACTAGTAAGCGCGAGAGCCGACTGCTGGGACTGGCGCTCGGTTCAATCGAGGAACGGCGGCCGCCCGCGCGGCGCCTGTTTCAACGGGCGACGCGGCGAGTGGCGCCGGCGCTTGGAGCCTGGGCAGCCGAGGACCGGGAGGCGCGATACGTGAGGGCGCTCCGTTCGTATGACGTCGTGACTCCCAACTCGCACTTCACGGCGTCCTGGCTCAAGCGGTGGTGGGACGTGACGGGCCCGGTGATTGAACCGCCCGTCGTTGCCGAGTTAGATCGCAACGCATTTCGTCAGCCGCTGATCCTATCGATTGGCCGCTTTTTTGTTGGAAGCCACAACAAGAAGCACCGTGCCATGGTTCGCGCCTTCCGAAAGCTGTGCGATTGCGGGCTGGTTGGCTGGCGCCTGGCGCTGGTTGGAGGCGTTGGTCATCGTCCGGCCGACAAAGCTTATCTGCGCCAAGTCAAGCAGGAGGCGCGGGGTATGCCGATTGATATCTATCCGAACGCGGACGAAGCGACGCTGAACGAACTGAGAACGCGCGCCGCCATTGGTTGGCACGCGGCGGGATTCGGCGAGTCGGACCGCCGAACCCCAGAGCGATTCGAGCACTTCGGCATGGCGGTCGCGGAACTGATGATGACCGGCGCCGTGCCGGTTGTCTTCGACGGCGGTGGGCTTCGTGAGATTGTTGAACCCGGTCGCAGCGGCTATCGCTGGCAAACGCTGGATGAGTTGGCCGACTACACCCTGGTGCTGGCACGCAATGGTCGACGGCGCGCTGAAATGGCCGCGGCGGCGCAACGGCGCGCGGCGCGCTGGTCGCTGGCCAGCTACCAGCGGCGCATCGTGGCTTTGGCCACCGAGGTCATGGGCACGCACGAACGTCGGGCGGAGGGCGACTAGCCCCGTTCGATCGCCGATCAAGCAGAAGTTCCGAACGATTTGAGGCGAATTCCGCCGAACGATTGCTAGCATCGTGGGTTCGCATGCTTGGTGCCCTAATTCAGCGTGGCTCTACTTGTTCAGAAGTTCGGCGGTTCATCGCTCGCCACCAGCGAGCGAATACAGATCGTGGCCGAACGGATACACGACTCGTTGGCGGACGGCGACCGCATTGCGCTGGTCGTTTCCGCCATGGGCGACACGACCGACGACCTCATTGCGGCGGCGCAGCGACTGGCCACACGGCCCAACTCGCGCGAATTGGACTTCCTGCTGTCCACTGGCGAACTGGTGTCAGCGGCCCTGATGGCCATGGCCCTGCACGAACTTGGGCGCGACGCGGTGGCGCTCTCGGGACCGCAGGCCGGCATCCGCACCAATGGGCGCTATGGCCGCGCCCGCATCACCGAGATCGAGCCCACACGAATCCGCGCGGAGCTTGGCGCTGGTAGCGTGCCCGTGATGGCGGGATTCCAGGGCCTCGGGCCGGGCGGTGATATCGTCACCCTCGCGCGCGGCACCTCGGACACGTCGGCGGTAGCGTTGGCTGTGGCCTTGGGGGTTGACCGTTGCGAGATCTACACGGACGTGGACGGCATTTTTACGGCCGATCCGCGCATCGTGCCGGACGCGCGCAAGCTCGATCTGGTGATTTACGACGAAATGCTGGAGATGGCAAAGCTGGGCGCGCGCGTCATGCATCCGCGCGCGGTCGAGATTGCCGAACACTTCGGCATGCCGGTGGTGGTACGTTCGAGTTTCAGCGATGCACCAGGGACGGAAATCGTGGCTGAATCAGCAGTTCCTATCGAGACGATGCAGCGTGTCCGCGCAGTCGCGCACGACACCGACGTGGCGCGCGTGACGATTCGCGGTGTAAGCGATCGGCCGGGCTTGGCGCATGCCCTCTTCCAGCCGCTGGCTGACCGCCACATCAACATCGATGTAATCGTGCAGAACGTATCGGATGGTGGGGTAACCGACCTGTCGTTCACCATCGCCGAGACCGATCTCGACGCAACCCTGGACCTGATTCGTCCGGTGGCGGCGGAGATCGGTGCTCGAGACGTGGCGGCTTCAACGGAGCTGGGCAAGGTGAGCATCGTGGGCGTGGGTATTCAGAGTACGCCGGGGATCGCGGCGCGGATGTTTGGGTCCCTGGCCGCCGCGGGGATCAACATCGTCAGCATAACCACCAGCGAGATTCGGCTGACCTGCCTCGTGGATAAATCGCAGGTGGCGCGTGCGACCGCGCTCTTGCACGACGAATTCGACCTGGCGGCACCAGACTCGACATAACGGCGGCGCGCCGTCCGCAGAGTGGCCGCTGGTACTATGCAAGTGCGCGCCAAACCTGTTGAGACATCGCCTGGAGCGGGGGAGGCGATAGCCGCATGATCGAGATGGTCGTGGATAGCGTGCGCGTGAACCTCATCAGCCCAAGCCGTGTCGTGGTGCTGAAAGAACGCGACGGTCCGCGGTATCTCGCTATCGTGATCGGTCAGGGCGAGGCCGACGCCATCGCGGTCAAGCTCCAGGATCACGAGGTTCCGCGGCCGCTGACCCACGACCTGCTCAAACAGCTGATCGAGTCAGTTCGAGGATCCGTAGAGCGCGTGGTTGTGACCGATCTGGTGGACACAACCTTCTTTGCCACGATCGTGCTTGACGTCAACGGCAGCCGCTGCGAGCTCGACTCGCGACCGAGCGATGCGATCGCACTAGCTGTGCGGGCAAACGCGCCGATTCTGGTTGAACCATCCGTGCTCAACGAGGCCGGCTTCGAGCCGGACACCACCGGCGAGGAAGCCGGCGATGGCGAACCGGTGGCGGAAGAGAAGCTGGAAGTTTTCCGAGAATTCATTAACCAGCTCGATCTGGACGATCTGGAAAAGTCCTAGGTTGGGGCAGGCCCGGGCTATCCCGGCGCCGGTGCGGTCAAATCTCGGAGTGCCACGGCGCCATCAGATCCAATGGCGGCGATGATCCAGTTTCCTTCCGCGGAGGCAGCGTCCGCGATGGCGAGACGCGTCTGCACAACGCCGAAGGCGGACCCCGGCTTAGGGACGAGCCGCCGGGCAAGTCCGCCGGCAGCGGCGACGATCCAGACCTCGGACGCGCGCGCGCTCGCTGTTCCCAAGCGCTGGATCCCTGTGCCATCGGGCGCTGCAAAGCTCGAAGCAAGAATGGGCCGCTGGGTGGACGGCTGCGCGTCAAGGACAAACGTGGCCGTCGGACCGGACGGCGCGGCCGCCTGGCTGGTCGGAGCGAATGTCGCGCCGTGGTCGGGATGCAGAGCTATCAGCCGACGTGGGCTCGCCGCCGCGCTGGCCAACGGGTCGGTCACCTGCAGCTGAAACTGCCCGGTGTCGTCGGTCCATGCCGCGCGGCCGGAGTCGACGTCGGCGGCGATGACCAGTGCCCCGGACAGTGGCGCCCCGGTTCCGTCGTACACGCTTCCCCTGACAACGCGGTCGCCTGCTCGCCAGCCGGACAGGAAGTTGGCCATGTTGACTCGTTCGCCACGGGCGAGGAGGGTCGTCGCGTGCGAGGCATCCAGCGCGGATCGATTCGTGCCGGCCAGTCCAGGCGCCAGCGCCCCTGATGGCGTGACGCCGTGACAGGACGCGCACCGCGTGTCATAGGACTCGCGGCCTCTCTCGACCGTTGGGAGAGCCGGAAGCCCTGCCAGCGAAGCGTCAATTACGGACAGTCCGAATCCTGGAACAAAAACAGATGTGCCATCGAACCAAGACGTCGTCCAAGAAGTTTCGCCGCTCACCGACGCCACGGGGGCGGGCGGCATTCCCGATACCCGGACGGTCCGATGGCTCGGTGACAAGTTCACGATCGCCGCGCGAGGTCCGTGATCCGTGTCCACGACCAGCGCGTCAAGGTCCGTGGCCCGCACGTCCACTCGCGTCAGACGGCCAGAACCGGCGACGAAGCGACGTATAAGCTGCATAACGCCGAATGCCGGCGCCGGCGCGTCCTCGCGTGCGCTGGACCATAGTCCAAAGTCCGGTTCGCCGCGCGGGGACCGTCCTGACGGGTCCCGAGTACCCTTGTACACTAGGAGGCCGCTGGCGCCTTGGCGCACTGCGCGCAGGGAGGCGGAGGCCAGGAACGCGCCGTTGATCGGCGCATGCACGAGCGGGTCGACGGCGAGATCCCCGTTGAAGTTGACTTCTTCCACATAGTGCGGTCGTCCAGCTGCAATTCCTGAAATCAGGCGTACGCGGCGTTCAAACCAGCCTAGGCGCGTGCCCAGAACATCGGCCGGTGTTGTTTCGCCGATGCGATGCATCCCGTACCAGTGCCACGTCAGAAAGTCGTGGAATGACGCCGTGTCGATGGACCTGAGGTAAGCGGACCAGTCCAAGTCAGGTTCGTCCCCGCAAGTTCGGCTACCGTCCGGGTTGCGCGTGGCGCCTGTGTCAATCGCATCCAGCGACGGGCCGCCAATGGCCACAACACCGGAGCCAAATCGCTCAGCCACGGCGGCGCGGGCCGCCGCGTAGAGCGCTGCGTACGGCGCGCCGCTGCCGCAGGCGTAGGTTTGGCCGGCGTTCTGGTGATTGTTCGGCTCGTTCCAGATTGTGTACGGCCATGTAAGCGCAACCGGGCCAAAGCGGTCGTGCAAGCGTTGGATGGCGTCAGCGACGTACGTGGCATACCCGGCAACGCCGTTAGCGTCGAAACTCTCGCTTTCGTGCTGCGAACTCTGGCTGCCGTCGGCGGCCGTCACCCAGGCCGGCGCCGCAACAAAACTCACCATTGGCGTGGCGCCGGCGTCGAGCACGCGGCGCACGAAGCTGTGCAACTGGCTCCAGTCGAAATCTCCGGGTGCCGTGCCTACCGCAGCGCCCAGAAAGCGGTGCCCGACCCAGACGCGGACAAGGTCGGCACCGAACTGGCTGGCGCGATCGATGCCGCCATCGCGGTAAAGATCAACGATTTCATTCGTGCCCAGCTTGAAATCGAGGGACTGCGCGAAACCACTCGATGGCTGATTGAGATCAACCGAGATGTCCGGCGCTGGTGAGCCCCCGAGCAGCAGGCTGCCGCATAGCACCGCGCCCACAAACCGGGCAACGCGGCGCCAGCACGGGGGCAGGCCGCCGCCCAACGGGGCTAGGTCCGGCGAACGACTTCGCGCTGCCCGGAGACCGCCGATCGCCGGATGGCCGCCAGGACCTCCAGCAGATGGACGCTGTCTTCGGGAGGTGAGCCGTTTTGGGTCGTGCCGTTGAGAACTTCCAGGAAGTGCTCGTCAGGATTGCTCCCGCCGGTGAGGCCCTCGACCTCGCGGGTGACCTTTGCCTCGAGATCGTCTTCGAAAATGACTTCCACGCCCCCGGAGGCCCAGTCCGCGCGGATTGCGCCACTGCCGGCAACCACCGCCAGGCGCTCCCCGAAGGTGTGCCCGGTGCCGATGATCGAAAGCGTGCCGATAGCGCCGTTGTCGAAGACCAGTACGGCTGCGCCGTCCGCCTCGACTTCCAGGTCGTAGGTCCGTAATCGCGCGTCCACTTCAACGATGCGCAGCCCAGTTGTCCAGAGCAGCATGTCCATAAGGTGGCTACCGGAGTCGCTGAGCTGGCCGCCGCCACCAAGAGCCAGCGTGCTGCGCCACTTTCCCCTCGCCGCGCCAATCCAGGCCTGCCACTGGCTGGCCTGGACATGCGTGATGTCGCCAATGTCGCGGCTCTGCAGGCGCTGGCGCATGTAGGTGTAACCGGGACTGAATCGTCGCTGGAAGCCAACCACGACGTGGCGCTCGACCGCCTGCGCATGCTCGGCGATCTCCTGGGCCAATTCGGGGGTGTGGGCAAGTGGCTTCTCGCATAGCACGTGCAACCCGGCGTCCAGGGCGCCCATGACATGCTCGTGGTGCAGCGTATGGGGCGTTGAGACGAGCGCGAGATCAAGATCGGTTGCATCCAGGAGGTGACGCCAGTCGGCGTAGGCCGGAACCTTTTCCAGGCCTACGACATTCGACCGTGCGGTCGCAATTGACGCATCGGACGGGTCCGCCATGCCGACCACTTCAACCTCTGGCATCGCGAGGAATCGCCGCAGGTGACCGGCGGAGTTGCCGCCAACCCCGATGGCGCCTAGTCGGTATGGCATGGACATCGTGCAGTGCGCGCAGACGGGCGGAAGTCTACGTCAACCGGCCCGGCTGCAACGCGCCCGCTCGCCTACGCGTCGCGAGTCGTCGGGTCTCCGGGGACGAACTGTCCGCCGTACGGCAACGGCAGGCGCTCCACGGTCTCCCGGAAAGTCCCGCGCCCCTTGAGCAGGTCGTGCACATCCCAGCCCTGCGCTTCCAACTGTTCGAGCACATAGGCCAACTCATAGCGCTCGCCGGTTTCATCGTCAACGAACGCGTCGGTCCAACCCAACTGGTAACGCGGTACCGGGAAAGTACCCTCGCCGTTTCGGCGCGGAATCTGGAAACGAAACTCGGAAACGCGGATGTGGCGACGCGGCTCGCTGCTCATAGGGGCCTAAGGTTACTGGAGCGATACGCCCGGACGGCTTGACGCCGATTGTGAGGAGCGCGCCGCCTCCGTGTCAATGGTCCTTGGTAAGGCCTACGACGATCAGGTTTGGCGAGTCGTCGCGCCAGGGTTGGCGCGAGTAGTCGCCGTAGACCGCGTCAATCCGCAGACTCGCGTCCACAAATTCGGCCACGACCTCGTCCCTGGTGAGCAGTGCCAAGCTGTAGCCCAGCCGCCGCTTGTTAACAAGCAACGGGCCGTCATAGTAGCGGTAAATCAGCGTGCTGCAACCGCGATGTCCGGTCTCGTCGTAGGTGTAGAAGCGCTCACGGGTGACACGCAGGCCGGTGGCGGGATCGCGTTCCAGGAATTCAACTTCCTCATGATCCGGCGTGGCGTCAAGGGGTGTGGCGGAGAACACGTCCACGGCCACGCCCCCGCCGGGTCGCACGTGGGCAGCGGCGTTCTTCAGGGTCCGCAGGCGAGCCGACCGATCCGGCAACAATAGATATGAGTTGAAGCCCAGCAGCGTGTAGTCATAGGTGTCCGTCAGCCGACACGTACGCATGTCGCCGCGGTGCAGCCTGAGACGCGCTCGGGTTGACCGCGCTAAGGCAGCGCGGCGTGCCGCGGCCCGCTTCAGCATGGCGGCTGACGTATCCACGCCGGTGACCTGGAAACCCTGCTTGGCCAAGGGGACCGCCATGCGGCCGGTGCCGACGGCGAATTCCAGCAACCGCGGCCCGAAGCGTCGCCCCTCGGTGATCCAGAATCCCAACTCCGCTCCATCGCACTCCGGGTACTCCAGGTCGTAGACCTGCGCGGCCGGGTCGTACCCCGTTTCGCGAAACGTCGGAGCCGTGACGAGTCGTGGCTTATGCATGTCAGGACCGCCCGGCGGCCACCGGCATCAGTCTGCGCCGGCGTAGTTCAGGGGCGCGTTGGCCAATTCGTCTTCGAGATTGGCGTGGTCTTTCACACTGTCCATACCGCGCCAGCGAGCCTCGGATTGGAAGGCGCCCAGTCGGCCGGCCCCCGCCAGTTCCGGAAACGTGCTGTCCTCGTGGTCGCCAATCTCGGGCAGGTGGTCTTCGAACGACCGGTCCAGCGCATAGACGCCACCGTTGATCCAGTGCGGCAGCACGGGGTTGGTGGTGAACTGGCTGACCTTGCGACCGTCAACCTCCACGATGCCGTACTGGCTGACGTAGGGCGTCAGCAAGATGGTGGCCATGTTGGCGTCGGCCCGATGCTGGTCCAGCATGGGGGCCAAGCGCTGTTCCGTCAGGATGTCGGCGTTGGACGCCATGACGATCCGCTCGTCGCGCGGAACCTGCTGCATTCCCAGCCGCAGGCCGCCGCCGCGGCCCATTGGGGTGTCTTCCACCGCGTAGCTGAAGCTTGCCCCAAGGGCCGATCCGTCGCCGAAGTGGTCCTCGATCACCTCATGCAGGTAGCCGCACGAAATGATGAAGTGGTTGACCCCCTGTGCTTGGTACCACTCGACCTGGTGTTGCATGATCGGCTTGCCGGCCACCACGACCATGGGCTTGGGAACGTTGGCGGTGAGCGGCCGTAGGCGCTCACCGCGGCCTCCGGCAATCAAGACGGCGTACACGCAACATGCCTCCAGAGTGTCACGGGCGTCTGGCACCGCGCCGGGCGATTATATGGATGGCGCCAGCAGAAAGCCGGGCGCCCGATTACTCGGTGGCGCGCGGATTGTGATCGCTGCGTAGTTCGACGACGTTGCCGTCCGGATCGCGAAAGTACAGGGATCGTCCCTCGTGATCCTCCGTTGAACCTTCGACCGCGGAACCGGCGGCAACGATCACGTCGGCGGCGCGCTCGAATTCAGCATCGCTGAGCGCTAGCGCCACGTGCTGCACGCCAAGGCGCCGCCAGTCATGCGCGGCGGCTGGGGGCCGCTGCTCAGGGGCCTGGAACAGATGCAACGACAACGTGGGTGCGTCCAGGATCCGTCGAAACGACGAACGTGTTCCCGGGCGCAGGCCAAAGACGAGTGCGTAAAACGCCGCGCTGCGTTCCAGATCACGCACATTGATTGCCACGTGATCCACGCGGCCGAATCGAAGCCCTCTCAGTCCGATCGACTTCTGTGACACAAGCGCTCCACCCGGGGTGACGGTGAACAGTATCGCGCGTCGGCCGCGGCTCGCGTGCGAGCAGGGGCAAGTGTCGAGCGGCGGCCGAATCGGATCCCTTCTAACCACAAGATGTGGGTGGAGCTTGTGATACTCCAGATTGACCTACTAGATGTAGTGTGCGGATGGTATGATTCTCGCTCAGTCCGGCAGCGAGCTCGCAACATGCGATGCCCAGAATGCGCGTCGGCACGGTTGCAAGTGGTCGACACGCGCGAGGCCGCCGACGGCACACGCCGTCGGCGCGCCTGCCAGGAATGCGGGCATCGGTTTACGACCTATGAGCGTCGCGACGCCTATACGTGCCCGTACTGTGGACGCGACGAGGCGCGTGTCGAGTCGTCGGAAGTCACGCCGCAGCGAGCCTTGCGCCGCCACCGTCGATGCGCCCATTGCGGGCGTGGCTACCAGACGCTCGAGCGGTTGGCGCGAATGGACATTCGTGTGCTGAAGGCCGACGGACGGAGCGAGGCGTTCAACTGGGGCAAGCTCTACCGCTCGATCATGATTGCCGGAACCAAGCGGCCGATCAGTAGCGATTGGGCAGAGGCGACGGCCATCCAGATCGAGAACGAACTGCTACGCCGCGATGCCTTGGACGTCGCCTCCAAGCAGATTGCCGACATGGTGATGGAACGCCTGGTGACCCTTGATGAGGTCGCCTACGTGCGGTACGCGTCAAGCTACTTTGGCGAAGGCGGCATTCCGGAGATGCTGGAGACCATCAACGAATCACGAGTGCGGCGTGAGCGAACCGAGATCGAGCGAACCACGCGGCCGCTGGTGCCCACGGACTCGGACGATTCCTAGCTCGCGGTCCGACCGCTGGCGGCCAGCCCGCGTGTCGCCATGATCGCCGCACGAATATTCATCGGGCTTGGTGTGGCACTGGCGCTGCTTGGCTTTGTGGTCGGTGTACGCAATGAGCTGGGACCGGGCCTGCGTACGGCGTCGGCGCTGGCGTCCGTGGTTCCTGGTAGCCCACCCACGCTGCTGAACCTGAGGCCGTCCCCGCGGGTGACCACATTGGCCTATACCACGCGCGACGGCCTTGAGGTGCACGCCGACCTCTACGAACCGGCGGACGCCTCTGGTTCGCCCGCCATTGTGCTGGTCAACGGGGTGGTTCCGGAAGGTCGCGCGTATCAGCCACTCGTGGACTTCGCGGACGGGCTGGCACGCACGGGGTTTGTGGTACTGGTGCCCGACGCGCTGGATTACGCCAACTACCGGGTGTTTCCGGAGGACATTGGCGCCCTGGTACGCGGCTACCAGGTGCTTCAGTCGCGGCCTGCCGTGGATTCTGACCGGGTGGGCTTTATTGGATTCAGCATGGGCGGATCGCTGGCCATGGTGGCGGCCGCTGATTCGGAGATTGCCGATCAGGTTGCGCTGGTCGCCACGATCGGGGCCTACTACGCCCTGGACGCAATGCTGCGGGCCGTGACGACATCTAGCGTGCAGGGGGACAACGGATTCGAGCCGTACGAGCCCGACAGCTACGTGTGGCTCGTGACACGCAACACACTGCTCTCCGCGATTCCGGACGCGAGCGACCAGGAAGCGCTCTTTCACCTCTTCTCGCTGCAGACGCCCGAGCCAGACCCAGAGGAGTTGCCGAAGTGGGATCTGGGCCAGCTCGGCGCGCCAGCGCGTGCGGTTTACGAGCTTTTCACGAACCGCGATCCGGCCGCCGTTACCCCCCTGATGGATCGCGTGCGCAGCACCCTGCCGGGGGTACTGGAATCGATTTCTCCTAACGCGCACATAAGTCGCCTTCAGGCGCCGGTGGCGCTACTGCACGACCGCGGCGACCTGTACGTACCGGCGCAGGAATCCTTGCGCATCTTCGATCGACTGGGCGGCGAGCCGCGCGCCCAATTGGCGGTTCTGGACGTCATTCAGCACGCCCAACTCTCGGCGCCCGATCTTTCGCCACCAGTCCTGCTGGGATCGTTCCTACCGGGCATGTGGGCGCTCTGGCAATTCACGTATGACGCATTGAGCCAGCTATCAGTGGGGGGCAACGCGCACCAGGCGTAGATCCACGACGTCCGCCGGCGCATTGAATCGCACCGGAACTCCCGCAGTACCGACGCCAGCGGAGACGATAAGGGGACGTCCCTTGACGTACATGAGGCCGCAGGGCCGGGGCAGTCGGTGACGTATGCGCAACGTCAGCGGGCCAACGAAGGGGAGGGCGATCTGGCCGCCATGGGTGTGACCGCTGAGCGTGAGGTCCACGTGCCGCCTGCCCAATTCAAAGGCAGTGTCCGGATTGTGCGCGGCCAGGATTGTGAAGCTGTTGGGGTCTACCCCGTCGAAGGCCGCATCGAGGTCGCAGAGGCCCACATGCGTATCGCCGACGCCGACCAACTGTAGCGGAGCGCCGTTGACGTTCACCTCGACCGAGCGGTTGGTCAGTGTCTCTATCCCATGTGCTGCCAGCCCGGCCTGCATGTCGGGCAACGACCGGGCCTCATGCCGCAGCCAGCGCGGCCCCCGATGCTGCGGCTTGCCCAACGCGTCGTGGTTTCCCCAGACCGCGAATGCGCCGAGGCGCGCCTCGATCCGCGCCAGGCGTTCTGCCACGTCGGCAACGAAGCGCTCGCTTTCAACCAGGTCGCCCGCCGCGATCAGCACGTCAGTCCGCGTCCCGGCCAGGGCGTCCAGCGCCGTCAGCGAGGGATGCGGTCGTCCGCCAACATGCAGGTCGGAGATCAGCAGGACGCGAAGGGACTCGATCGCCGACGGAAGGCGGGCCGCGGGCAGCGAGAAGCGAACCGTGCGTGGCGGCCTGACGCCCGGGATACGTGTGCTCAGCAACTGCGCCCCTGCGGCAATGTCGCACCTGGGAAGCGCGGCCGGACAGGTTCTTGTGCTACTGACCGGCTCTGAGGCCCATCCAGCTAGCGCCCGACCAAACGGATTGCCGCCCATGGGTTCCTTACGCCAAGTCGCTGCTGCTAGATCGCCGGGGCGTGATGGTGTTCGCCCATGGCGCGGAATTTCGCGTAGCGGGCGTTGACCAGGTCATCGATGTTCTGAGCGCAGAGTTCCCGGAGCATGGGCGCCAGTTCAGATTTGAGGTTAGCGGCAGCCGTGTCAAAGTCGCGGTGGGCGCCGCCTTCCGGTTCAGGGACGACGCGGTCGATGAGGCCGGCGCGCAGCAGATCCGGGGCGGTCAGGCCTAAGGCGGCGGCAGCTTCCTCGGCGTGGTCGGAGCTGCGCCAGATGATGGCGGCGGCGGCCTCGGGCGAGGCCACGGAGTAGATGGCGTGCTCCAACATCAGCACTCGGTCGCCAACGCCAAGTGCCAGGGCGCCGCCGCTACCGCCTTCGCCGATGACGGTGACGATCACCGGCACGTGCAGCCGGGCAAGGCGAGCCATGTTCTCGGCGATGGCCCAGGATTGACCGCGCTTCTCGTCGTCAAGGGTCGGGCTTGCGCCAGGCGTGTCCAGGAATGTCAGCACAGGCCGCCCAAAGCGCTCAGCCATGTCGAACAGGCGAAGCGCCTTGCGGAATCCTTCTGGGTGGGCCATTCCGAAGTTTCGCTCGACGTTTTCGGCTGTACTTCGGCCCTTCTGGTGACCCACGACGATCACGCTGCATCCTTCGAAGGTTGCGAGTCCGGCAATGACCGAGGGATCGTCGGCGAAGCGGCGGTCGCCGTGGAGTTCGGTGAAGTCGGAACAGAGCCGGTCGAGGTAGTCCTGGGTGTGGGGGCGCTGCGGGTGACGGGCCAGTTGGACGCGCTGCCAGGGTGTGAGGTGGGCAAAGATGTCGGCGGTGCGCGCCTCGAGTTCCAGTTGCAGTACGGCTAGTTCGCGCGCGACCTGGGAACCGGGGTCGGAGCCCGCGTCGACCTCGAGTTCGGCGATGTGTTCACGTAGCTCGTCTAGGTCGCGCTCGAATTCAAGCACGGGAGCGTTCCTCGCTCAGACGCGCGTGGCCGTGGACGTGACAAGGGTCGCCGGCGTGGCAGCTCGAGCCGGCGCCAGATGGCCGATCACTCGACTCAGGGTCTCGCGTAACTCACGACGGGGGACCACCAGGTCGATCATGCCCTGTCGAAGCACCCACTCGGCGGTGTGGTCTTCGACCGGAGCCCGGCGGCGGAGCGTGCCCTGCACCACGCGAGATCCGGCGAAGCGAATGGTTGCCCCGGGCTCGCCAATGATGATGTCGGCTACGGCGGCGAAGCTGGCCGTCACGCCTGCCAGGGTGGGATCGGCCATCACGCAGATGTGTGGGAGCCCGGCCTCGCCCAGGCGCGCGGCGGCGGCCGTGGTCCGGGCCATCTGCATCAGGGCGAAGAGGCCCTCGTCCTGGCGCGCGCCGCCGGAGGCAGTGACGGTGATAACCGGCAGGCGGCGGCGCAGCGCGTGCTCGAAGAGCCGCGTGATCTTCTCGCCGGTCGCCGAGCCCATGCTGCCGGCGATGAAACCGAATTCCATGACGCCCAAGGCCACGGGGCATCCCCGCAACCGTCCGACGCCGCAAACGATGGCCTCATTGCGGGATGTCAGCGCACGGGCCTTGGCGACTCGATCAACATAGGAACCGCCGGGCCGGCTGAATCCGAGCGGATCGGCTGCCGTGACATCGGCGTCTAGCTCATGAAACTGGCCAGGGTCATCGAGCAGAAGAGCGATGCGTTCGGCGGCG
This sequence comes from Chloroflexota bacterium, assembly GCA_034423235.1. Classification (GTDB taxonomy): domain Bacteria; phylum Chloroflexota; class UBA11872; order UBA11872; family UBA11872; genus UBA11872. The sequence continues at coordinate 29,907 of DAOUIX010000138.1, forward strand.
TCGAGGCGGTCGTGGTAGTTGCAGGAGGGGCACACGCGCAGCGCGGCTTCGAACTCCGGCCGGTAGTGCATGCTGCCGCATTTGCGGCAGGTGACCCAAAGGTCAACCGGGATATCCGGATAGCTTTGCACTCCGCCGCGACGCCTGACGGCCATCCGGCGCACCCCTTACGCGCTTTGGAAGACGCGGCTCGGGGGGCGAGCCTCCCAGCCGCAAGATAGGCGAAGTATATCAGCGCTACAGGTGTAACTCGGGTGGATTCGTTGGAACATCGAAGCGCTCCTCAGGGGTTCGCGCGAGCGCCAACGCGCCCACCCAGACCGCGCCACGACGGCGCAAGGCGCGGGTGGCGGCTTCGATGGTGGCTCCCGTGGTGGTGACGTCGTCCACGAGAAGGATTCGAGCGCCGGACAGCTTGCGCAGGGCGCGAAAGGCGCCGCGGACGTTGTGGAGACGCTGTGCGCGGGGGAGCGACGTCTGAGGCGGCGTGTCGCGCAAGCGAATCAGCACGCCGCAATCGAGAGGCAGGCCGAGGTGTCGAGCTATCTCGGCGGCGAGGAGTCGGCCCTGGTTGTAGCCGCGTTGGCGTTCACGGCTGGGCGTGAGCGGGACCGGAACGACGAAGTTGACCTGTAGGTCGGGCGGGAGGGCCGACACGGCGAGGGCGGCGAGGTCGGCGGCGAGGTAGCGCTTGTTGGCGTACTTGAAGCGATGGACGGCTTGCAGGATGGGCGGGGTGTAGGCGTAGGGGACGTAGAGGTGGTCGATACGTCGGTGCTCGACGCGGCAGCGGGCGCACTGATCGCCGTAGGTCAGGGGTCGGGTTCATTGGCGGCATTGAGGGTGGGGGAGCCGTGTGGCGGTTGCGAGGCAGGGTGGGCAGATTGCGGCGCCGGGGCGACCGCAGGCGGCGCAACGGGCTGGGAAGAGGGCGGCGGTGAGGGCTCGGCTGGCCGTCCGAATGCGGTCGGCGGCTGACTGGACGTAGCCGTGCAGGACTGCCCCGCCCTGGATTCGGTTGGGCGGAGCGCGTCTCGCCATCAGCCCACGCGCATCGGGCTAGCCAGGAGTTCCGGCTGGGCTGGGGGTGGTTTCAACGATGGTGGGCGTGCCGTCCTGCACGCGCAGCTCGAATTCGCGTCCCTCCGCGTCGGCCTGCATGACGTGGTCGGTCAGCGGCTGGTCGACGTATTCGCCGACCAGTTGCGCGATGGGGCGTGCACCGGCGTTGCGGCCTACCGTGACGTTGACGATGTGATCGAGCGCCTCGGACGTGATGTGGAGACGAATGCCGAGATTCTCAGCTCGGCGGATGGCGTCGGAGAGTGTCCGGCGTGCGATTTCCCGGATGTCCTCCTCTTCCAGCGCACGGAAGACGACCAGCCGGTCGAGCCTGTTGAGAAACTCGCCAGGCAACTGCTTGCGGGCGTATTCGCGGATTCGGGATTCATAGGCGGTATGGCGCCGGGCCGACTGCGAGGTTGGTTCAAATCCGATGTTGGGTCCCGTGACCTGGTCGACGCCCAGGTTGGACGTGAGCACCACGATGGTGTTGCGGAAGTCCACATGGCGGCCGTTGGCGTCGGTGAGCAGGCCGTCCTCCATAATTTGCAACAGGACCTGCAAGGTACGCGGGTGCGCTTTTTCCACGTCGTCGAACAGGACGACGGAATAAGGGTTGCGTCGAACGGCCTCGGTGAGCCCGCCGGCTTCGTCGAACCCGACGTAGCCGGGTGGGGAGCCGATAAGGCGCGAGATGCTGTGGTACTCGGACATCTCCGACATATCGACCCGGACCAGGTTGTCCTCGGTACCGCTAACGAACTGGGCCAAAGCCTTGGCGGTTTCGGTCTTGCCCACGCCTGATTCGCCGAGGAACAGAAAGGATCCGATCGGGCGGCGCTCGTCTCGCATGCCGGCCAGGGCACGGCGCAGGGCGCGGCCGAGTTCGGCGAGGACGTCGTCCTGACCGACGACACGCTTGCGCAGGTCGTCCTCCATGTGCAGGAAGCGGTCGGAATCGTTCTCGGCCAGCGTCGGGAGCGGCACGCCGATCCATGAGGAGAGGACTTCCGCGATCTCGTGCGGGCTGATGACCGGGCGCTCTGTGCCGACTTCGGCTTCCCAGGCGGCACGCTCGTCGCGCAGTTCGTCGGCGACCTGGTCGCGCACCCGACGCCTGGCGGCCGGGGGATGTGCGGGATCGTCGGGCGTTTCGGACTCCGCCGCTATTTCCGCGTCAAGCTCCTTGATGCGGCGCAGGAGTTCGACGATGCGGGTGGGTGGGGTCTGGCGCCGCACCTTGGCTCGGGCGGAAGCTTCGTCCACCAGGTCAATGGCCTTGTCGGGGAGTTGACGCGAGGTGACGTAGCGACGGGACATATGTACCGAGGCGTCGACGGCGTCGTCGGTGACCTGGACGCCGTGATACGACTCGTAGATCGGGCGCAAAGCCTTGAGAATCTCAATGGCGTCCTCGTCGCTCGGTTCGTCGACGTCAATGGGCTGGAAGCGGCGGTTGAGGCTCTTGTCGTTGGCGATGTAGCGGCGGTACTCGCGCCAGGTGGTGGCGCCGATGACCTGGACCTCGCCGCGGGCCAGGTGGCCCTTGAGCAGGTTGGCGGCGTCCAGCGAACCAGCCGCGCCGCCGGCGCCGATGACGGTGTGCAGCTCGTCGATGAAGAGGATGACGTCGCCGCTCTTGCGGACCTCGGCTATGAGTTGCTGGATCCGTTCCTCGAACTCGCCGCGGTACTTGGCGCCGGCGATCATGCCGGGGAGGCTGAGCGAGATGAGGCGCCGGTTCCGGAGTTCGTCCGGAACGTCGCCCTGGATGATGCGGTGGGCCAGACCTTCGACAATGGCCGTCTTGCCGACGCCGGCGTCGCCAACGAGCACCGGGTTGTTCTTGGTCCGGCGTAGTAGCACCTCAATGGCACGATCCATCTCCAACTGGCGGCCAATGACGGGGTCCAGATCGCCGTTGCGAGCTGAGTTGGTGAAGTCGCTGCCGTACTCGGCCAGCATGCTGCGGGGCTTGCCGCGGCGACCGCGGCCTCGCCAGCGTCCGCGGCGACGGCGGCCTCGGCCGGGGGAGCCGGGCTGGTAGGCGGCTTCGACGCGGCGTCTGAGGGGGCGGAACTCAACGCCGGCGGCGGCCATGGCGCCGGAGGTGAGGCGACCGGCATTGGCCAGCGCGCCGAGCATGAGGTGTTCGGTGCCGATGAACCGGACGCCCATGCGTTCGGCTTCCAGGGCGGCAGAGCGCAAAACGTTGCGGCCCTGTGCGGAGAGCGGGCGGCGGCCGTCGTCTCGCGCGTAGCCCGGGGGCAAGGTGTTGACGAGGGCGTCGCGCAATGGCCCGAGGTCAACGCCGGAATCGCGCAAGACTCGCGCCGCGGCGGTTTGCGGGGACTCCAGGATGGCCAGGAGCACATGGCCGGGGCCGACGGCGTCGTGGCCCAGGCGGGCGGCTTCGAGTTCGGCGGTCTGAAGCACGCGGCGACCACGGCCGGTCAGGCGGCGAATGTACTCGACCGGGGCGTATTCGTCGGGTTCGCGGTCCACGGCCTGGCGGCTCCTCAGAGGCTGATGGGGATCTGGTCGACGAGGTCTTGCAGACCATCGCCGATGCTGGTGCCAAGAGAGGTAAGCACAACGATCAGGACGATGACGAAAACGGCGGTGACGAGGATGTAGCTGAGCACGCTGACGCCCGAGCCCTCGGGCAGATAGCGGCGCCCCGATTGGCGGGGCGCCCCGGTGGGGTTGAGATTCGCCGTCACACCGGCTCCGAGGCTTGGTGGATCCCTGCCAGTGTAGACGGGCGGGCTGGCGAGAGACAGTTTGGGCCGGGTTTTTGGCGGGACGGCGACGAATGAGGAAGGAGTGAGCGGAGAGGATTGAGGAGTGAGATGGGGACGGGGAAGGGGCGAAGCGCGAGGAGTAGGAAGAGGCGGTCGAGCATGAGGGTTTCGGGGAGATGGGGTATGGTGCTGCTAGTGTATACTATC
>DAOUIX010000139.1:0-9671 GCA_034423235.1 Chloroflexota bacterium
GGACAAGCAGATGGCCAAGATGATCCCGCTCATTGGATCCAGTGAAGCCGGTCCGCTGGGGGCCATGCACCTGCCCAGGCTCTGGCTCAAGGTGACCCTGTCGGCCGCCGGCGCGCTGAACGAGGAATACGACGCCTGCGGCGCCGGTTTCGATCAGATGGTTCTGGACGGCCTTGGTGTTGACCGCGACGCGGCCGTGGCGTACCTGACAGACGAAAAGCCGACCTATCCGCAGTTCGAGCAGTGGGTGGTCGACCAGAACGGCGGCAGCATCGATCAGTCGGTGATTGACGCCTCCAACGCGGCCATTGCCGGTTACAACCACGGCGATGACATCGTCTCGGCCATCTCGTCGGCCGCCGGCACGAACGCGGATGGCGGCATCACAGACGCCGTGACGCTCAACGCGCTTGAGGACTGGAACGAGATTCACGGGGAAGTGACCGGCTAACGCCCGGACACGACGGACTTACGGGGTGCGGACGGCCGATCCAGGCCCTCCGCGCCCCGCACCGCTTAAGGAGGGACGACTGATGGCGGCTACGACACAACGGATCGGGTTCGTCGGCGTCGGACGCATGGGCGCCAACATGGCCCGCCACCTGAACGACGAGGGTTTCACAGTCGCTGCGGTGTACGACGTGCAGCGTGACATCGCTGAAGCGCTGGCCGGCGAGCTTGACTGCCAGGCTCCGGACTCGCTGGCAGCGGTCACTGCGGCCTCGGACGTCGTGATTACGGTCGTGACCGACGACTCGTCAATGCGTGACGTGTTCAGCGAGAGCGGTGACAGCCTGTTGAAGGACGCGGCCGGCACGACCTTCATCAACTGCGCCACCATCACGCCACAGGTTCACGTGGATGTTGAGGCCCTGGCCGAAGCCGCCGGCGCGAACAGCCTGGAAGGTTGCATGGCCAGCAGCATCACCCAGGCGCGCGACGGCACGCTGTACCTGATGTGCGGCGGCTGCGAGGACGTCTACCAGGCCGTCGAGCCGATCCTGGAGAGCCTCAGCATTTCACGCATGTACATCGGTCCCGCCGGCACGGCCGCCCAGGTCAAGGCCCTGGTCAACATGGTCATGAACATCAATACCGCCGGGCTGGCGGAAGGTCTGGGACTTGGGGCCGCACTCGGACTCGACCTGGAAATGCTGCAGACCGTGTTTTCCCAGACGGGCGCCAACTCTCGGGTGCTCGAGACCGACGGCGAAGACATGGTTATCCGCGACCACGAGTGCTACTTCTCCTCGGCCCATGCCTCCAAGGACTCGGGCATCGCCCTCTCGCTGGCCGACGACGCAGGGCTCAAGCTGCCGCTGGCCCGCGCCACCAAGGCGCAGTACGACCGGATGATTGACGTCGGCAAGGGCGAACTGGATAAGTCCGGCATAGCCGAACTGACATTCCCTGGGAGGAACTAGCCCCGCTCGAGGAATCTGCTGTCAGGGGACGAGCACCCCTGGACGGCGCGTTGCTGGCGTCGCCGGCGGATCTTGCAGATCTCTAGCCTTGGTGGATGGAGGAGCCCTGCCGGACCGGCTGCGGCGTCCACATCTCTCGTGTGCAGGCTTCTGAAACGGCTGTGGCCCACGATGGTGGCCGCGCGCGAGCAGTCCGCGGGATCTGAGCAGCCCGCCTTGACTTTCGGGTCGAACGGACCGCGAATCGCGATGCTAGGTATCTCTGGACGTCTGACTCTGAATCGCTTGTCTAATGGAGGAGCCGTCAGGTGTCTGGGCGCCATCGTCGCAAGTCGCCTCCGCAGTCAGGCGGGGAACGCGTCGCTAGCGGCTTGTGTATGCCACCACGCCAGTCTCGGAGATGTGAAACGTGATCACCGGACTAAAGGCAACTTCCCGCCAATTGTTTGGCCGCCATTCGTGCTGGAGGCGCATTGCCAGAATCCAAGTGCCCGAGTCGAGATCGCCGTCCGATGATTCGAGGGGCGAGAAGTTTCCGGCTTCATCGCTCACGCTCAGCGTGACTGCCGACACATCCAACTCGTAGGTATGTGAAACCTTCGCCGCCCCGGGCGAAATCAGGCCGGCGAACCACTTTGCGATGACCGGTCCGCGGCCTCCGTCAAGAAACCGGGTTGGCAACGCCCAGGGTCCATCGTCCACCTTGACGATAACCCAGTCCTGGCCCGTCCACCCGTCGGGCACACGCTCGTCGTAGGTGACCGAGAATCTGATCCGCTGGTCGTCGACGCGCGTGTCAGATACATGGACAGTGACGGGAGGTGGTTTGCGGGCTGCCCTGGGCGGGGTGATCGGCGCCAGCGCTGCATTGGGCGCATAGATGGCGACTTCGGAGTTCTGCCAGACGGGTTGGCTGCCATCGGGCGGAATCGCCCACGTCCATGGTTCAATCGACGCTGGCAGAACGATCAAATCGGGCTTCTGATTGCCGAGCGGCTCGACGGTCCAAGGCTTGCCTGACCGCAAGTGGATGGGTTCGGTATCGATAGCGCCTAGCAACTGTGTGTGGGCGAGCACCGAGGCGATACGCAACCGATTAAGCCAGAGCGTTTGTGGCGCCAAGTAAACCGACGTTGTCGGAGGGATGGACCGCAACGCTTCGAAGGACTCCGGATGTCGTGGCACGTCCAGCTCCAGGAAGGCGGGTCGTACGCGAAAGAGCGCCTCGACGCCATCACGGGACAGCAATTCGAAGAGTTCAGAGTCCGCCAGCCAATCTCTCGAACGTTGCGGAAGCGTGGCTATCCAGGAATCCGTCGCGTGGATGTACTCGATACCTAGTCGCCGGATTGCAGCCGGCTCAAGGTAGTTCAAGACGTCCCAGTACGTCGGACCCTGGTAGTAGACCAAGTGGGTCAGTCCCAGAAAGCCCGCGCTGCTTGGGCGGCCAGTGGCTACTGACACAGACCAAAACGGCCACTTGGGAGTGAATACTCGCGCGTCGACCGCGGTGTGATCGCGAATGTACGCGGCCAGAGCCGCGGACATTCGGGGTACCTGAAATCGAGGCTGAGGTTCTGGCTCACGGTCCTCAAGCATGAGTCTCTGTACGGCCGTGGCGTTCGCGAGCTGGACGCCTCGTTCGAGCGAGAGCGCGAGACTCCGTACAGGATCCACAACGGTGGGCCAGACGATCAGCCCGATGAGCAGCGCGGCAAGCGCCCGGCGCCGTTGGGTCGACAGCGTCGCCAGTCGGGCGCTGAGCGCCAACAACAATGCGACCAGCGCGAGGTTGCGAGCGTGTCCGGCTAAGCGGTTCAGATCAACGGGATACGCCGGGTAGTCAAGTCCCAGCCAAGCAATCACCAGCAGCCCAACGCCCACTGCCAGAGTCACAACAAGCCGTCGGTGCGGCGCCAGGACAACCGCAAACGCCGCGACGAGCACCGGTCCCAGGCCCAGGAGACCGAGTCCACCTGGCTGCGATTGGAACGTCCCTAGCGACTCCCAGTGCGTCGAGTTGAGGTCGTGCGCCATCGTGAAGCCGGAAGACCCCGCACCGCCCAGGATTCCCGTGAACACCCCCCAGTCAAGAAGCAGCAGCAAACCAGCCAGCATGGGTCCAGCGCTTAATTGCACCGTGGATTTCAAGATGGACCCGTGTCGTCGGATCTGCGCCAAGCGCATCGCCGCCATTGCGGCCCACAAGACAAGGACGAGCGGAGCGAGGGTGGCTGAGAGCAGACCCAGGAAACCAACCAGCGCAGCCAGCGTCAAAATTCGGCGCCACGACCAGGGACCGAAGTGCACTGAACGCTCAAGGACCACAAGCACCAGGGCATAGCTCAGTGTGAACGCCGGCTTTGATATGTCCGGTATTGCTTCCGGAAACCGTGCGGCCGGGGACAGATCCACCGCTGGCCAGTAGATCTCGGCGAGCGACGCGCGCAAGCCCGCGTCCGAGATCCCTGCGGGAACCGGTATTCGAATGATCCCCTCACCAGCGCTGGCAAACGTCCAGAGGCCGTTGGTGAGCAGCAGCGGAGCAAGCACGAGCGCGAACAGCCAGGATCCGCGCTGCAAGAGCGTCGCGACTACCACGAGCGCAAAGCCTGCCCAGGCGTAGACCCCCAGCAGCTCGCTAACGAATGCCAGATCGGGTCCTGCAGGTGGAGTCAGAAGCCCAACCAGGAGGCTCGGGCCATAGTGATACGGCACCTGCATTCCAGATCCCCACGGCAGTTCCGGCGGGAAACCACCCGCCCGTATTGATGCCGCCAGCCCCAAGTGAATCAACGGGTCGGGAATCGATCCAAGCTGCCGGGTTGCGAGCGCGATCCAGCAGAGCGCCAAGGAAACAGTCGCGAAGCCCAAGGCCACACGTGGCCGGACGCGAACGACGTGCGGACTGCGCGTAGCGAGTCCGATGCCCAGGGCAATGAACAGTGCCCAGCCGACGGCCGCGCCAATCTGCCCGGGAAAAACGGCGAGAACGAAATTGACGAGTAGTCCCCAGATTGCGAGCCCTACCACGAGGCCTTGAGCCATGGCGATGCCCTTATTCGCCTGCTGCAATGCCACCCGGGCAATTACATAGCCAACAGCCGCAAGTGCACTGAACTCGGCGACCAGGATCAAGAGGCCCGGGATGACTGTTGGATCAACGGTCATCTGGCGAGTCCCTCGTGCCGACCGAATGTTGAGTTATTCATCCAGGCAGGCGAACCAGCTGGGCGGCTGAAGCGGCACCTGCGATGACGTGCCTGCGTTCAAGAACAGTCGCAGAGGCGATCGCACCGCTTGTGGTTGCAGCCCGGCGAGCAGCTACCGGACCGGCCGACGGGCGAGCACGTCTTCGAAAACCTCAAGTGAGATCTTGCCATCCTTCGACACGGCGAAACGGATCACGGGAATGAAGGCCGCTTCGCGCCAATGGTTGGGCTGCCATTCGTGCTGGATGCGCATAGCCAGAATCCACGTGCCAGTGTCCAGTTGACCGTCTGACGACTCGAGCTGCATAAGATCCCCGACATCATTCCGCACAGCTAACGCAGCGGTTGAGATGTCGAGCTCGTACGTGTGCCGGCCCGTTGTGGATCCCGGTGAGATCAGGCCGGCGAACCACTTCGCGATCGCCGGTCCGCGGCCGCCCTCAAGAAATGCCGCCGGCATCTCCCACGGTCCGTCCTCGACCTCGATGATGACCCAGTCCTGGCCGGACCAGCTGTCGGGCGCGCGCTCATCGTAGGAGGTCGTGAAGCTGATACGTCCATCGTCGACGCGCACATCCGACAGATGTACCACTACAGGAGGCGTCTCCAGAGCGGCTCTTGGCGGGGTGATGGGCGCCAGGGCGCCGTTGGGCGCATAGATCGAGATCTCGGAGTTCTGCCAGACGGGCTGTCGGCGGTCGGGCGGGAACATCCAGGTCCAAGGCTTGATCGAGGCCGGCAGAACAATCAGGTCCGGGTCCTGATTGCCAAGTGGCTCGACAGTCCACGGCTCAGGCGTACGTCGATGCAATAACAGTGAACTGATCGCACCCTCCAGCCGAACATGGGACAGGGTTGAGGCAATACGGAGCTTCTCCAACCACAGAGTCTGCGGGGCTAGATAAACGGTCGTGGACGGCGGAACGGGACGCAGCGCTTCAAAGGACTCTGGATACGGCTGGGTTTCGAGTTCCAGGAACGCCGGACGAATGCGGTAGAGCGCCTCGTCACGGTCGCGAATGATGAGCTCAAACAAGCTCGGGTCCGCCAGCCAGGCCTTGGCATGTGCAGGGAGCCCGGCCGCCCAGACATCTGTCGCATGAACGTATTCAAGGCCCAAGCGCCGAATTGCCGCGGGCTCAAGGTAGTGGCGAGCGTCCCAATACTCGGGTCCCGGGTGGTAGATGAGATAGATGACATCGGTGAATCCGGCGTTGTTCGGTCGGCCCGTGGCGAGGAATACATTCCAGTAGGGCCAGACGGTGGCAAGCACGCGCGCGTCCACCGCCGTGTGGCCGCGGATGTAGTCCGCCACGCGATCGGACATGGACCGCAGTTGAAACCGACGCATCGGCACCGCTACGCCCCGATCGAGCAATTCCAGTTGCACCCACCCGGCATTGGCCAACTGCACGCCGTGTCCGATCGCATGGCCCAAACTGCGTGCGGGCGCCACGACCGTCGGCCAGACGATCAGACTCACCAGCAGCGCGCTGGCGGCAAGGCGCCAGCGGGGATGCAGCTCCACCAGCCGGGTAGTTAGCGCAAGCAAGAGCGCCGCCAACGCGAGGTTGCGCCCGTGCCCGGCCAAACGGTTGAGATCCCAAGGCGCCGGCCGGTAGTCAAGCACGAGCCATGCCAGCACCAACAGGCCGGCACTCACCGCCAGGGTTGTGATGAGCCGGTCACGCCATGCCAGCGCCACCGCGAGGCCCGCCAGCGCCAACGGACCCAGACCAAGCAAGCCAATCCCGCCGGGACGTGCATCGAACGCCCCGAGCGCTTGCCAATGCCCGGAGTCGAGGCCCTGGGTAACTGTCAGTCCAGATGGTGGTGAACCGTCCACAATCCCCGTGAACGCGCCGCCGCCGCCAAGCAGCAACAGCCCCGCCAGCACCGGTCCCGCACCCAGTCGCAGCGCGCCGTGCGCTACAGACACGTACGGCCGACCTCGTGCGACGTACAGCACCGCCAGCCCAGTCCACACGACCAGGACGATGGGCACGAGCGTGGTCGAGAGCAGACCCAGAAAGCCGACCAAACCCGCAAGGGTCAGAATCTGGGGCCACGACCAGCGTTGGTGCTGCGCAGCGTGTTGCAGCACGACGAAGGCCAGGGCGTAGCTCAGCGGGAAGCCGGGCTTCCAGATGTCGGCCAGCGTCTCCTGAAGTCGCGCGCCAGACGACAACGCAACCGGCGGCCAGTAGATATCGGCCAGTGTTGCCCGCAGCCCGGCCTCTGGCAGGCCCGCCGGGATCGGCAACTGCAGGACTCCAGGACCAACGCTGGTAAATGTCCAAAGGCCGCTGCTGAGCATGAGCGGCGCAACGATGACCGCGCTCAAGAGCGAAGCCCGCTGGAGCAGCGCCGCGACTACGACCAGGACAAAGCTGGTCCAGGCATAGGCGCCCAAGAGCTCGGAAACAAAGGCAAGGTCCGGTCCCACTGGCGGGGTCAGCAAGCCAACGAGCAGGTCGGTGGCGTGGTGGTAGCGCACGAGCGTGCCCGTATTCCAGGGCAACTCCGGCGGAAACCCGCCGGCGCGGAACGTGGCCGCCAGCCCCAGATGGATGGGTGGATCCGGGATCAACATCAGTTGACGACTGGCCAGCGCCGCCCAGAAGAGCGCCAGACAGGCAACCGCGAACACCGCCGCCACGCGCGGCCGCGGCCAAATGGGTCGAGGGGCGCGCCACGCCAAGACAGCGGCGAGGGTAATCATGAGACCCCAGCCCACGGCCGCGCCCGCGAGGCCGGGCACGATGTAGAGGAGAAAATTGACAGTTACGCCCCAAAGCGCGGGGCCGACTACGAGCCCTTGAGCCAAGGCCACCCGGTCATCGTTCTGCCGCAGGGCTACACGGACGACCACGTAGCCGACCGCAGCCAGGGCCGTGAACTCCGCCAGCAACAGCAGCAGCCCGGGGAGGACCGCCGGATCAACGGTCATTTCTTCACCCTATTGCCCTACGGTCCGTCAACGGTCCGTGGGGCACCAACAATGGCAAGAACCTACGCGCTCTCGCTGGCCGAACGCGCGGCTCCGTATGCCCGTCGTGATCGGTGCGATCGGCGCAGCAGTAGGACTCTCTCCGTGCTACCAGAGTTACTTCGCAGTGAACGGCACGCGAACTCAGCTTTCGGGTACATGTCGCAATCCGCATCACTGGCGCCGCAGATTCCACGACGTGCAGTGGCTCGGACGATTTGCAACGCCCGAGGTAACCATGACTCGGAAGTGCGTCCGGCGACTCCAGCTGGCCGCTGCCGTCGTTGGAGCGCTCCGCGTGTTTACAAACTGAAATTCATCGCCACATGCAGCTGGCTCCTGGGATGCCACAGCCGACGCGATCATGCGAGATTCTCGGGTGACCGTATGGCGAGGATGGCCAGAGCAACAATAAGGAAATCTGCCGTGATGAGAGCGCTGCTCAGGACTGACGGCCAAATGAACTTTCGCGCGAAGCATGGACGACGACCCGAAACTCCGGCCCACGCAATCACGACCAGAAACACCCACGAGAATATGTAGAGCATCATCTCTGCAAACAGCCCCCAATGCCGAACGTCCCGCGGATACAGACCATCGACAAACCGACCGATATAGGCGGTCCGTATGGCCAGGTCGTCCGCGAAGGGCGTGGGAGTGCCGTTGACCGACGCACTGCTCTCGGGAAACGTCTCACCGCTGGTCAGGCCTAGAAAGACACGCGGCGTTTCACCACTGAGGACGCCAACCGTCAGCTCGTAGAGCTTCCCACTGCTCTGCGGGATCGGCTCGAAGTTGAGCGCCACCGTCGCATTACTAAAGCGGGCGCCGCGGACTTCTGCCCGACTCTCGCGAATGGGGCGGTCGGAGCCATCCAGCGGGGTCAGGCGGGCAAAGATCTCGGCTGTCGCTCCGCCGTCACGGAAAGCCCAGACGTCAATTCGCGACAGATAGTCTTGATTTGCTCGAAACTGCTGCTGGACTGACGCGATAGGTCCCGCGTACGACCACGGGGCAACTGTTTCCCATCCGTCGCCCTTGTGAACCCGGTGGCTTGTCAGTGGACACGTGCTGGCCGCCAAAAGGCCAATAGTCACGCTGCATGCCACCACCAGACGTCGGCGACTTCCGGCAGCGATCGGGGAAACGCCCGGACCCGTAACCAGCATTTCCAGGAAGAGCACGACGAGCGCGGCGGCGGCCATCTGCTCTGAGCCCTCCTCGAATACCTCGTACAGGCCTTTCGGTGCGGGAGGAAAGTCGAGACGTCCAACCAGTTCGCGATAGATGAGAAGATCGCCGCTCGTGGCGTCCAGGGCCAGTCCGATGATTGCCACCGTGATGGCCACCACGGTGAGCAACGCCCTGCCTGGGTGTCCGCGTTGCGCGCTCAACAGAACCCAGCCGGCGGCCGCCGCTAGCGGAACCGCGAGTGGAGCCACCACAAGTATCCAGCGAAACCGAGGCTCAAGATCCTTTAGTCCCAGCAACGGTGCAACGAATGATCCGGCGTCCACCTGCCGATAGAGTTCCTCAACCGCGACGAGCGCTAGAAAGAACGTCGCGCTTAACCAACCCAAGACCCAAAGCCATCGCGGACCGCTTCGCGGATTTGGTTGCCGGATGGCCTGAGCCATCGCCAGAATCGCAGCAGAGCCGAAGAGCACTCCTGAATACCGATCAGCGGTTTCGCCCTCGATCGACGCGTTGAGGTGCCCCAGCCAGTCACCGGGCACCAGCCATCCCCAGCCGATCGTGTCCACGACCGACAGCAACAACATGAGGAGATTGACCGCCAGGAATGCCGCCAGCAGGCGTGTGCGGGCTCTCGGAGCGATCACGGGGCGCGCTTGTGTCAGGCGTGCAACAACCGTCACATCAACTCCTAGTCCGGGGCATCACGGTATTGGACCAAACGGCAACGTCCGTCTCCTTGGACGCGAAGCAAGCCCAATGTCCATGCCTGGTCTACAGGAGCCATCATCGCCGTTGGCTATCAATCCGCCGCCGGATCGTGGGTCATGTTGAGGTTCGAGGGGCGCGCAG
>DAOUIX010000140.1:0-20020 GCA_034423235.1 Chloroflexota bacterium
GTCCGTGGCCTCGTTCCATCCCCGCAACCGCCGGTCGCGCTGCCGCTGCTCGCCACTCAAAACGTAGAGCGAACCCCCACCCGCTCCGTAGCGCACAGAGCGTCCTTGGCTAGACTGCCCCATGCCTGCATCCGCGCCCCCAATGCACCTGGTTCGGCAGTCCTTCGCCACCGCCGAGCTGGACAACCTCGAAGGGCACCTGACCGCCGGCCTAAGTCGCCAGCTCGAGCGGGCCGCGCTGCCCGCCGGCGCGTCGGTAGCCATCGCCGTGGGATCACGCGGCGTCTCGCCTGTCGTCGAGGTTGTGCGAACTCTCGTGCGCGGCCTGCGCGAAGCGGGGTTGCAGCCGTTCGTCGTCCCCGCCATGGGCAGCCACGGCGGCGGTACCGCCCAGGGGCAGCAATCCGTATTGGCCGATTACGGCGTCCACGAGCAAAGCGTCGGCGCTCCGGTCCGGGCGACCATGGACACCGTCGTACTCGGCGAGACCAGCTCAGGCATCACCGTCCACCTGGACGCTGAAGCCGCGGCCGCCGCTGGCGTAATCGTGATCGGCCGGGTCAAGCCCCACACTGGCTTTCGCGGGCCAATCGAAAGTGGCCTCTGCAAGATGAGCGTGATTGGCCTTGGCAACCGCCGCGGCGCCGAATCGCTGCACGCCCACCCGCTGGCCACGGGCATCCCTGAAGCGGCCGCGCTCACCGTGGCATCCGGCCACCTGCTCTGTGGCGTGGCCCTCGTGGAGAACGCCTTCGACCGGCCGGCCCGCGCCGAGGTCGTGGCCCCTGAGGCCTTCCACGCGACCGACAAGGCCCTTCTCAAGATCGCCCACCAGCTCATGCCCCGCCTGCCCCTGGACAGGCTCGACGGTCTGCTGATCGACCGCATGGGCAAGAACATCTCAGGATCAGGCATGGATCCAAACGTGGTCGGCATGTGGCGACGCCTCGGCGAGCTTGACCGCACGCCCGACTACGGCTGGCTGGCCGTCCTGGGCCTCACCCCCGAGTCACACGGGAACGCCGTCGGAATCGGACTCGCCGACCTTTGCAGCCGCAAGCTGGCCGATGCCATCGACTACGACGCCCTGGCCATGAACACGCTGACCGCCATGGCCCTGCACGCGGCCAAGGTGCCGCTGACCCTGCCCACCGACCGCGCCTGCTACGAAACGGTCCTGCATTTGGCTGAGCGTTCGACCGACCGACCGCTTCGCATAGGGCGGATCCGTAACACGCTTGATCTCGAGACCTTCTGGGTCAGCGAAAGCGTGCTCGACGACCTGCCCGGAAGCTGCGAGGTCATCGACTCGGCCAGCCCGTTTGGCTTTGATGCAGACGACGTCATCCTCGAGGCCGGCGCGTTTGAAGCGCCCGCCTGACCGACGGCGGACACCCCGGCGACCGGCTCGCGCATGACGATTGGCGGGCGACGCTCGGTCGTCCCACGCTCCATGCCCTTCTATTTCACCGTCGGCCTCCTGCTGGCGATGCCGGGCCCATCGCTCGAGGCGGTGCGCGCCGACTTCAACCTCACCTACCTGCTGGTGGTCCTGACCTTGATCTTTCCCGCGATCTCATACGCCAGCGGAACGATCGTGGGTGGGCTGGTGGCGGATCGGCTTGGACGGCGTGCCACGCTCACCACCGGGGTGTCCCTCATGGTGATCGGGTTGCTGACATCCGGCGTTTCGCCGGCGCTGGGGGTGCTGCTGCTAGGAACCTGCCTGAACGGCTTTGGTTTCGGGCTCACCGAATCCCCGCTGATGGCAACCATTTCGGACGTTGCCGGCGAGGCAACCGGCCGAGCCATGACGATCTCGCAGATACCGTTTGGCTTTGGCGCGCTCACCGCGCCGCCGTTGGTCGGCGCGCTGCTGCAGACGCCGATCGGCTGGCGCGGCGGCTACCTGGCCGCGGGCCTGCTGGTCATGCTGGCGGCGGTCGTGCTGCTGTCCGCGCGCATTCCGGCCGCGACCGCACGTCGCGCTGTCGGCGAGTCTCTCGTCTCCGCCGTCATACGTCCCGTGCCAATCCTTCTCGGCACGGTCATCATCGGCTACTTCAGCATGCAGCTCGGACTCGGCGGGTTCCTGGCCGCGTACCTGGAGGCCGACTATGGCTTCTCGCGCCCGGCCGCGGCCGCCCTGGTCGCGGCCTTCTGGCTGGGAATCTCGCTCGGGCGGATCATCGGTGCGTGGCTGGCACTCCGAGTCCAGGCCTACGATCTGGCCCTTGGCAGTGCGGGCCTTTCGCTGATCTGCGCGATCGTCGTGGCCGCTGTTCCGCAGCCCGCGGCAATCCTGGCCGCCGCGGTGCTGGCCGGTCTGGTGGCCGGACCGGCCTTTACCACCGTGGTAGGGCTTGGGGTGCGCTATCGACCGGCAGCAGCCGGCATGATTGCCGGGTTCATGTTGGCCATGGGCGGCACGGGATTCGCGGGGCTCTCGCTGCTCGCCGGCGCCATTGCTGACGCGCTGTCCGTGCGTGCGGCGGTGGCCGTCATGCCGGTCACGCTTGGCGTTGCCTTTCTCCTTCTGCTGCTTGCGCGCCGGCTGCACACGGCTGAACTTCGAAGCTGACAGCAGCCAGATCATTGAAAGCTAGGCAGACACCATGATTCTGGCGGCCAGCATGTGGTTCTACGCCGCCGGTGGCGCCGCCATCAGCGTGTTCGGACCGTCGGTTGAATCAATCGTTGAGGACTTTGGCCTCAGCTACAGCCAGATCAGCCTGATCATCAGCATCATTTCCTTCGGTTTCATCGCCGGATCGCTGGCTGGCGGTGCGGCGAGCGACCGCTGGGGACGCCGCGCGGTCCTGATCCCCTCGGCGGCCGGAGCCGCGCTGTCCATGTTCTGGTTCGCGGCCAGCCCCACGTTCGGCTCGCTGCTGGCGGCCGGCTTTCTCATCGGAGCTACCTTCGGACCCGGCCTGGCGGCGGCAACGGCGCTGATCGCGGACCTCGCGCGCGAACGCAGTACCCGGGCGCTCAACCTTTTCAACACCGCGTTCGCGCTCGGCGCAATCGTGGCCCCCGCGCTCGTGGCTGTCTGCCTGGCTGCATTCACGAACTGGCGCGTCGCCTATGTCGTTGTGGCCGTCTGGTTCGCGTCCAGTTCTCTTTTCTTTATTCGCTTGCCCTACCCGCCCCGAGGCAATGCGGTCCCACCCGTTCGCAGCATGGTGCGTGGGCTTACCTCGCCCGTGTCTGTCCTTCTGGGACTGGTGCTGATGCTGTACGTCGGCGTCGAGATCGCATTCGGGGACTTCGGCGCGGCCTTTATGGAGCGCACGCAGGGAATCCCGCGAGCGGCCGCGGCGGCATCGGTCACCGCCTTCTGGACCGGCGTCCTGCTCGGGCGCCTGGTTGTCTACCGCCTCGCGGGCAGCTGGCGTGCGTCCAACATTGTTCGCTGGTCGCTGGTGCTCGCGCTGGGTATGTCGGGGCTGGCGGCGCTGGCGGATTCGGCTCCGCTGGCCATCCTGGGCTTTGCCCTGACCGGCGCGACCGTCGGGGGAGTCTTTCCCACGGCGCTGGGCATTGGCCTGCGCGTGAGGCCCGAGATCGCCGGTTCCCTCGCCGGCGGGCTGGCGGCCATGGCCAGCGTGGGCGGCGTGCTGCTGGCGCCCCTGATCGGCGCCGCGTCGGATGCCGCGGGCCCTCGAGGTGGCATGCTGCTCGCGCCGGCCTTCATCCTCGCCGCCATGATGGTCTTCGAAATCGTCCAGGCGCTGCAGCGCCGAAGCGCGCGCCGGGCTTGGGGCAGATCCGCTGCACCGGTGGAGGGTTCCATTGACGTCCGCTGACTCGAAGCCTGTTGGCGCCGTCGACTTGGGCGGGACCAGCCTCCGGGCTGCCGTAGTTGACGCCGATGGCGGACTCAGCGGCTTTGTCGCCTACACAACCGAGGCTGCCCGCGGGCCAGACGCCGTCATCGATCGCATCGTTGCTGCGTTGCACGACTCGCTGACTCGTGCGTCCAGGAAACTCTCCGACCTCACGGCTGTCGGCATCGGCGCGCCTGGTCCGCTCGACTGGGCGACCGGTGTCATTCACGAAGCGCCGAACTTGCCGGGTTGGCGCGAGGTCCCGTTAGCCGACCGTGTTGCGCAGGCTGTAGGCCTTCCTACGTTTCTGGAAAACGACGCCAACGCCGCTGCCTTGGCGGAAAGCCAATACGGCGTGGCTCAAGGCGCCCGGAACATGCTCTACATCACGGTGAGCACCGGCGTGGGCGGCGGCCTGATTCTTGACGGAGAACTCTGGCACGGCGCCTACGGAAGCGCCGGCGAGTTCGGCCACATGACCGTCGACTTTGAGGGTCCGCTGTGCGACTGCGGGAATCGCGGCTGCATCGAGGCCATTGCCGCCGGCCCCGATATCGCCGCTTGGGTCGCCGAGCGGATCGCCGCCGGCCAGTCCAGTCGTCTCAGTGGCCAATCCGACCTGACTGGCCGTGACGTGGTTGAAGCCGCTCGGCGCGGCGACGCGCTTGCCCTGAGCGCCCTGGATCGCGCTGGACGTGCCGTCGGCTTCGGAATCATCAACGTTGCCCACCTGGTCAACCTGGACATGGTTGTCGTGGGTGGCGGTATTGCCAACGCCGGCGACCTGCTGTTCGATCCGATCCGCGCCACCGTCCGCCAGCACCTCCTCGAAAGCACGGCGCCCGACTTGGGTGTCGAACCGTGGTCGCTCGGCGAGGACGTCGGGTTGCTCGGGGCCGCGGCGGCCGCCCGCTCGAGACTCGCCGCCAGCTAGGCCGGCAGCACCCCCCAGGCCGGGAGATAGTCCGACGCCGGGTTGTCCGTCACACGCGTCAGGTCCGTTCCGTCAACCCGGACGGTGTAAATCTCCCAGTTGGCGTCGCGGTAGCTGGCGAAGGCGATCTTTGCCCCATCCGGCGAAAACACCGGGTTCCAGTCCGGCGCTGGATGTGTCGTTAGCCTGACTTCGTTCGACCCGTCCGCGTCGGCAACAAAGACGTCGAAGGCGTCTCCGACCCACCGGGCAAAGGTGATGCGGGCGCCATCTGGTGAGTACGACGGGTCGCGGCCCGTGCTGATCACCGTGCGCGTGCCCAGCGGATCGTCCAGGTCGATCGTGATGATGTCCGCCCCGCTCGTAAAAATGATCTGCGAACCGTCCGGTGACCACGCGGGATAACAAAGAAATCCGGCCTGGTCGCCGATGACTCGCTGGTCGGAACCGTCAGCCAGCATCGTGTAGATTTCGCTCTCGCCGGTGCGGGTGCTCGCAAACACCAACCGCCTGCCGTCCGGCGACCACCATGCCTCCCAGTCGGTGGCCGTGGTGTTCGTGAGTTGTTGCGGATTGCCGCCGTCACTATCGGCCACGAATATCTGGTACCCCCCGCTAGCGAACGCGGAATAAGCAATCCGCTGGCCGTCCAACGACCAGTTCGGCCGGCTGGTAAGGCCACCGGTTTGTGTGAGTTGCCGCGGGTCCGTCCCCTGCGGCGTCATGGACCACAAGTTCCAGGCCCCGTCTCGGTTACTCAGGAATCCCAGCACACCCGTGGTCCCGGCCAGCTTCGGGTCGGTGATTGCCACGGTCGCCTCGGTCGGAATCATGCCGCCGTCGCGGTAGTCCCCTCCGCTGAAGGAAGAAAGAACATCGGGCGGGCTCAGGGCAGCTTCGGCGTCCAGGCGCCACATCCAGAAGACGGCTCGTTGCGCCCGCAGCACCACAACGTCGCCGCGGTCCTCAGCGACGACCGGCAGGCCATAGGTATCCAGCCAGCGGGCGTTTCGGTACCAGTAACGCTCGATCTCCGGGAATGCCGCCAGAATCTCCAGCCGCTCCGCCAGCACCTCGTCGAACGAGCGGCCGTCGCCGGGCTCTGCGTCTGGCGGAAGCGGAACGCCGCGAGTGTTTCGGAGCCAGGGGTCCCGACCGGCTCGGCTAAGCGCGTCGTAGATGTTCAAGAACGTAATGCCGTCGCCGGGAGCCCACTGCAGGACGGCCCTCTGAAACGCCTGGAACGTCAGCGGGCCTGTAGACCACCGGCTCGAAACCGGGTAGCCGAGACTTCGAACCCCGCCGGACGCCTGGAAAAACGTCCAAAACGGGATGTCGTCGGCATCGCGCACCTCGAATCCGAGGCCACCACCCGGTCCGGCCTGCGTGTAGAACCAGCCTTGCGGGGTCGCCGAATCCGGCGGCGCTTCGGCTTGGGCGGGCCCGGCGGGTGCCAGGAATATCCCACCGAGAAGTGCCAGCGCCAATGCCGCACTCCGGACGACACGCGGGCACCGGGTGCTGGCAGGCATGAGGCGGCAACAGTCCTTGGGGTGGCGGCGGGCACTGTAGCCCAACCCTGTATTCTCGAATGTAGTGGACCGTGGCATTCGTGCAAGAATTGCTCGGCGCCCTCGCGGGCGAAAGCGACGCTTAGGTAGGTGAAGACACATGGCTGACTACGCGAAATCTGATGTTTTGGTCGATACCGAGTGGGTCGCCACTCACGGCGGTGACGATGGTGTTCGGCTCGTCGAGGTGGATGTCGACACATCCTCCTACGACTCCGGCCACATCCCCGGCGCGGTCGGCTGGAACTGGGAAACCCAACTTTCCGACGGCATTCGCCGCGACATCGCCTCGCCCGAACAGTGGAAGGATCTGCTGGAGAACTCCGGCATCTCCGCCGACACCCACGTCATCCTCTATGGCGACAACAACAACTGGTTCGCGGCCTTCGCCTACTGGCAATTCAAGATGGGTGGCCATGAGCGCGTCAGCCTCATGAATGGAGGCCGGCTCAAGTGGGAGCAGGAAGGCCGCGAGTTGACCACCGACGAAACCGTCGTCGAGTCCACCACATACGAGGCCGGCGAGGCCGACCCGTCGTTGCGCATCCTGCAGCCCGACGTTCGTGCCGCTGTCGGCGATGGCTCCACCGTGCTGGTCGACGTGCGTTCTCCCGCCGAGTTCACCGGCGAGATCCTGGCTCCGCCGGGCCTTCAGGAACTGTCACAGCGCGGCGGCCACATCCCCGGCGCCGACAACGTGCCCTGGCTGACAGCCGTCAACGAAGCCGACGGCACCTTCAAGTCGGCCGACGAACTGCTGGAGATCTATGGTCCCCTTGGCGCGACCGGCGACGCGCCCGTCATCACCTACTGCCGGATTGGCGAGCGCTCCGCTCACACCTGGTTCGCGCTGCACGAATTGCTCGGCGTCGGCGACGTCCGCAACTACGACGGATCGTGGACCGAATGGGGCTCCATGATCGGCGTGCCGATCGACCGCTAAGCGGCGTCTGCCGGATGCGGCGACCTAGCTGCTGAGTTTCACCTGCGACAGGTCAATCGCCCCGCTAACCGGGTCGATCCCGAAGCCGCTCACGTTCGGCTTGAGCAGGAAGGCCGAGGCGTGGCGGCCGATCGCGATTGCCGGCGCCTCGGCTTCCAGCACGGCGTCGGCAGCCGCGTACGCCGCGCGTTGACTCGCCTCGTCAGTCGCGACGGCAGCCATCTCGAGGTGGCGGTCGAACTCTTCGCTGGACCAGCCGGAGCGGAAAAAGTCCACGTCGGACCGCCAGAGGTCCTCCATCCAGTTGGACGGGTGCCGGTACTCGGACGTCCAGCCGGCCCGGTAGGCGTCGAAATCGCCGGGATCGTTCGAGAAGTCCAGAAAGCCACGCCACTCGCGCACATCCGGCTGCACCTCCAGGCCTAGCGTGTCGCCCCAGACCCGCGCTAATTCCGTGGCCAGTCGATCCCACTGGTCGGTGCGGTGATACGTGAAACGCATGGGTGGAAGTCCATCCCCATTTGGGTAGCCGGCGCTTGTCAGCAAAGCCCGCGCCTCGTCGACGTTCGGTGTCCCGGCGGGCTCAGCTGCCAGGATGCTCTCCGGCGTCAGCCGCCGAGCCGGGAGCGTGGGTGAATCGAAGACGGCTGCTGCCAGCGCCGCTCGGTCCAACACCAGCGAGAGCGCCCGCCGAACCGCCGCCGAGTCCCACGGCGCCTTTCGCGTGTTTAGCACGATGAACCAGGTGCCCGCGCGTTCGAAAAGCCGGATCTGCGGCCGCAGGTCTGGGTTTGCGAGCGCCGACCGGTAGTCCCTGCCGCTCACGCTCGCGGCCTGCGCCGGACTGGCTTGGAAATTCTGGAGCCGCGAGTCGGCCGACCGCGGGAATCGAACCACCACGTCGCCGAATGCCGGCGGCTGTGGCCCCCCGTAGTACTCATTCTGGTGTAGCGTCATCCCAAGCCTGCGGTCCCACTGCGCCAGCCTGTACGGGCCGTTACTGCGAATCCGAACCGGCGAGGTCCACGCGGCGCCCATGCCTTCAATCTCCGCCCGCGGCAGCGGGACGAAGATTGATGTCGCCACGCGTGCCAGAAACCCCGGCGTCGGAGCTCGCAAGTGCACCCGCAGCGTCGAGGTATCCGGCGCTCGCACCTCTGGCTCGTTGCGCTCGCGGCCGCCGGCTGCATAGCTCTCGGCTCCTCGGATCGCATAAAGCAGGTAATTAAAGGTTGCCCCTAACTCGGGCGCCAGATTGCGTCTCCAGGACCAGACAAAGTCGTCGGACGAAACAGACTCGCCGGAAGTCCAGCGTCCGTCCGCAGACAGCTTGAACTGATACGCGTGCCCCGCATCCGTGATCTGCCACGAGTCTGCGGCGGCGGCTCTCGTCGCGCCGCCTTCACCGAGACGCACCAAGGGCTCGAACAATGCGTCCGCAATCGTCGCCTCTTGTGGCTGCGCGACCAGGGCAGGGTCGATCGTGGCTGGCTCGTCCAGCAGGAGCTCCAGGCGTCGACCCTCGACGTCGGATTCGAGTGCCCCTGGACCCTCGCAGGCGGCGAGGGCCGCGAGCGCTGCACCGCTGCCTGCCAAGCCCACGAACCGTCGACGGTTCAGCGGCATGAGCCTACCGGCTGATCGTCAGGTCCGTGAGCCACTCTCGAGTCATCGGCCGGCCGGTATAGCCTTCGACCCAGGGCTGCACGAGTTCATGCGACACGAAGAACAGAAGGGGAATCAGCACACCCTGGTCAATCACCCGGTCCTCGATCTGACCGTAATATTGAAGCCGCTGCTCGTCAGTATCGGCGTTTCGAGCGCGCTCGATCAGGTCGTCCACAACCGCGTCGGACAAGCGCCAGGAATTGTCGGGCCGGTCCGATCCAAACAGCTCATCGGTGAAATTAAACGCGTCTGGGAAGTCGGCCGACCAGCCCAGAAAGAACGCCTGGATGTCGTGATTCGGATCGTCAAGCGTGGCGACAACGTCGTCGAAGGAACGAACTTCGATGACGACGTCGAGGCCCAACTCCGTCCGCCAGGGATCGACGACGACTTCCAGGAAGGGATTGCCTGACAAACTGTCACCCGGCGCCACCACGGTTATGGTCGGAAGAGCTTCGGCGCCGCCGAAGCTGGACTTGGTCAACTCCAGCCGGGCGGCTTCCGGGTCAAACGTTAGTCCTTCAAAGTCGAGGCGGTGACCCGGCAGGCCCGGCGGGATGACGCCTTTCGCTTCCCGCTGTGTGTTGCCCAGAACTACTTCGTTAATGAAGGCCCGATCGGTAGCCAGCGCCAGGGCACGCCGCACGTGCGCGTCGTCGAACGGCGCCAGCGCCGTGTTGAACCCCACGTACTGAAGGGCCAGGTCCGGGGTGGTGAGCAGCTGTTCGCGGCGCGGCTCGTTGGGATCGCGGAACCGGTCTAGGTCGGCCGCGCCGATGTCGACCAGATCAAGTTCGTCGTTTTCATAGAGCAGGAGGTCTTCGCCGACATCAAGCTGGTGGAATTCGACGATCTCAGGTCCGCCTGACAGCCAGGACGCTGTGGCAGCCCGCCGCAGCGTGATCATGGTCTCCGGCTGCCAGTCCTCCAACGCATAGGGCCCGGACCCGTTTGGCGACCGCCACCACTCGTCACCAGCGGACACGTTGTGTCGATCCACGATCAGCGCTGGGCCGGCACTCAGCTTGCTGGGGAAGAATGAGAGCGGCGAAATGAGCGTCACCTCCAGCGTGCGCGACCCCGCGACACGCAGCCCTGAAACCGAATCGGCCTCGCCAGTCGCGTACGCGTTGGCGCCCTTGATGTATTCCAGGAACACGGGGCCGGCAAGCGAACCGGTCGCGGGATTCAGGGCGCGCATCCACGACCACACGACGTCCTCGGCGGTCAGCGTCCTGCCGTCATGAAACTTCGCCTCGCGTCGAATCGTGAAGGTGTAGGTGAGGCCGTCGTCGCTCACGGTCCAACTCGAAGCCAGGTCGGGTTTGACCGATAGGCCGGGTCCGATCCGTGTCAGGCCGGCGAAGATCTCCTGCACATAGCCGGCCGAGCCGGTGTCGCGTATATGCACGGGGTCGAGCGTGATCGGCTCGGCGCCCTCGATCCGCAGCATGCCGTGCGCGGCCGGTGCCCTCGGACCCGCCGTGCCGCCGCTCAAGACGGCCAGCCCCAGCCCTAAGGCTGCGACGAACAGCAGCGCCTGGGCTGCTCGCCGCCATTCGAGCGCCCTACGCACCCGCGTCCTCTGGCCCCTGACGGCTCAAGAGATCTTCCGCGCGCAGCATGATGGTGCGCTCGTTGACGTGATGCAGCATCCGGACGGCGTCCTGCATCGGCACCCAGCGCGCTTCCACGTGCTCCGCCGGATCCGGTCGGATGTTGCCCCCGGTCGAGCGCAGCAAGTACTGGTGCACCACCTTCGGTACGAATCCGGTCCAAAGGTCGGGCCGCACCTCGTAGCGGATTTCACCAAGGTCGTCGACCACCTCGCCAACGATGCCTGTTTCCTCAAGCACCTCGCGGACCGCCGCTTCTTTTGGCGCTTCGCCGGGCTCAACAGCGCCCTTGGGCAGAACCCAGGCCCCGCGTTGCGTCTGCACCACGGCTACTTGCACTTCGCCGCTCTTTAGGCGGTAAATCACGCCGCCGGACGATTCGAGGAATGGCTCCTCGCTGCCAGCGGCTGCTACGGGCTGATCGGCGGCTTCTGCCATTGCGTGCTCCTAAACCATGCCGGCGTTGCGGCTATGCGAATCCGAGGTGCGACCGGCTGGGGGTCGACCCACGCTGGTCCTGATATTTGCTGTCCAGACCCGGCGAACCATACGGGCGATCAGCCGGGCTCGTGAGTTGCATTACTGAGAGCTGGCTGACCCGCATGCCGGGCCACAGCAGGATGGGCAGGTTGGCGTGATTCGACAACTCCAGCGTCAGGCTGCCGCGAAAGCCAGGATCCACATACCCTGCGGTGCTATGCACCATCAATCCTAGCCGCCCGAGCGAACTCTTGCCCTCGATGCGGCCCACGAGGTCGTCCGACATGCGGATGGTTTCCACCGTGCCGCCCAGCACGAATTCACCGGGGTGGAGGACAAAACTGGCGCCCTCTTTGACCTTGACGGTCTTGGTCAGGTCCGGCTGGTTCAACCTGGGATCGATATGCGTCTCGGTCTGATTGACAAAGACCTGGAAGACAGGCCCAAGCCGCAGATCGATGCTCGATGGCTGAATCGCGGTTTCGTCGAGCGGGGTGACGTTGAGACGGCCTGACGCGATCGCCTCGCGCAGAGCCCGATCGCTCAGGACCACTCGCCCCCCTTTTCGCGGCCCTTTGGGCGCGCGGCGCCGATGCTACCGTACGCCTGCTCCGCCAGCCTGCCGATTGACGCTGCGTTGATTCTCGCCATCGATCAGGGCACAACGGGCACTACGACCCTGGTGATTGACGAGGACGCCCGCATCGTCGGGCGCGCCTACGCAGCGGTCGATCAGAGCTACCCGCGTCCCGGCTGGGTGGAGCACGACCCCAACCAGATCTGGGACGGTGTGCAGCGTTCCGCACGGCAGGCGCTGGAGGTCGCGCCGGCTGGACCCGTGGCAGCGATTGGCCTTACGAATCAGCGCGAGACATCCGTCGCCTGGGACGCGGCCACGCTGCAACCGCTTGGCCCTGCCATCGTCTGGCAGGACGTTCGCACGGCTCCCCGGATGGCTGAACTGGAAGCCTGCGGCCACGGCGACGCCGTGCGCAAAGCCACAGGCCTGCGGCCCAGCCCCTATTTCAGCGCCGGCAAGTTCGCCTGGATGTTGAAGCAGGTGCCTGACGTTGCCGCCGCCCGTAATGCCGGTCGCCTTCGCCTGGGAACGGTGGACACTTGGCTGATTGCGCGCCTGACCGGCGGCGCGCACGTTTCCGACGCCACTAATGCTTCGCGAACGCTGCTGATGGATCTCGACACCGGCCACTGGTCGTCTGATATGACCGAGCTGTTCGAGATTCCATTGCACGCGCTGCCGGAGATCGTGCCCTCGGACGGCGAGTGCGCCCTGACCGGCCAGGACGCGCCGGTGGCTCCCGGCGTCCCGATCAGCGGCATCGCCGGCGACCAGCAGGCCGCCCTGTTCGGCCACCTCGCGGTGTCGTCCGGCGCCGCCAAGGTGACGTACGGCACGGGCTGTTTCCTGCTTCAGCATGCGGGCGACGCGCGACCTCCCGACATCCAAGACCTGTTGACCACGGTGGCGCTCGGCCGGCCCGACGGCCTGACCTACGCCTACGAAGGCAGCGTGTTCACCGGCGGTGCGCTGGTGCAATGGCTGCGGGACGAACTGGGCCTGATTGATGATGCGCCTGAAATCGAAACGCTGGCGCGTGCCGTGCCTGACACCGCGGGCGCGGTGATCGTGCCGGCATTCACCGGACTGGGCGCGCCCCACTGGGATCCCGACGCCCGCGGCGCGATTCTCGGCCTGACCCGCGGTGTCACCGCCTCTCACCTGGCCCGTGCCGGATTAGAGTCCATAGTTCTCCAGGTTCAGGATGTCCTGGATCTCATGCCGCCGTTGACCGGTGAGCTCTTTGTGGACGGCGGCGCCGCGGCCAACAACCTGCTGTTGCAACTGCAGGCCTCCAATGCGAACCGGACGGTTGCCCGGCCAGCCGATATCGAGACCACGGCTCTGGGCGCGGCCTACCTGGCGGGTCTGGCGCACGGCGTGTGGTCGAGCGTTGACGAGCTGCGCTCGCTCCGTCCCGCGCCGACGCTCTTCGAGCCGGGCCGTGAAGTCCTGGCCATCGACCGTCCGACCTGGCGCCGCGCCGTTGAGCGCACCCGCGGCTGGGCCACGATCCAGTCAGGCGCGTGAGAAACTGCCGCGCATGAGCCTGCACGTCGCGTTTTGCCTGTGGGGACTGCCGGACGACCCGGCCGTCGCCACGGCATTTGCCGCCGACGCCGGGTTCCAATCCGTGGATGTGCGCCCCGGGTATAGCCGGCATTCGGAAGCGGAACGAGTCCTCCCCGTTACCTGCATGGCCGTGGCTCATCTGATGCCAGCGGGCGCGTTGCTGGACGCGACCTCGGTGGCCGCGCGCCAGGCTGCGGTGGAGCACGTCCAGGCTGGGATCCGCGAAGCCCAGGGGCTCGGTATTCCGGACGTCTACCTCGCACCGCCCGCCACGCCCGATGATCCGGCGCTCGGCGCCTACCGTGAGTCGGCCCTTGCCCTAGCGGACGACGCCCAACGTGCCGGAATCAGGCTGGGCATCGAGCACTTCCCCGGCCGCGGCCTCCCTACCGTCCGCGCGACGCTCGACTTCATCGCAGCCTGCGGCCACGACAACCTCTATCTGCTCCTGGACGTCGGCCACAACCAGATAGCCGGCGAGTCCGTCGCCGATTCCATCCAGGCTGCCGGCGATCGCCTTCAGTACGTCCACGTCAACGACAACGACGCGCAGAGCGACCTGCATCTCGGCCTGCTGGAAGGGGTCCAGGACGAAGCCTGGGTCAGCGACGCCCTGCGCGCGGTCGTCGAAGCGCCCTACGACGGCCCCGTGAGCGTCGAAGTCAACATGGCGCTAGACGACCCGAGAGCATCCGCCGCCAGCAGCCTCGCGATCGTCCGCCGGCTGGAGCCGCGGGTCTAGGCCGTACTAGACCCGACCAGCCGCCCGGTACGCGTCATCGATCAGCTGCACCGCGTTCGCGCAGTCCCTCGGCGTGATCGCCGGCGGATCGCCGCGCCCCACCCGCTCCAGGCAGTCGCGCACGAATCCCGGATAGGCCGACAGCACCGTCACCGGCGTGTCCAGGTGCTCGTTCCGACCCGGCGCCAGGATCTGCAGGCCGTCGGGAACCGCTTGCAGCATGGCGTTCGCGCCCGCCACCTTCATCTCGGAGTCCGACTCGTTCGCTGGCCACGTGGGCATCGTGTAGCCCACCTCCACGTGCACCAGCGTCCCGCTCGAGCTGCGCAGCGTCGCCAGCGCGTAGTCCTCGACCTCCGATGCATGCACGATGTTGCTGATGACCGCCGACGCCACCTGCACGTCCTCGCCCAGCAGAAACCGGGACATGTCCATGCCGTGGCCGCCCAGGTTCGTCAGCGCGCCGCCGCCCGCCTGCGAGCGGTCCAGCATCCACGGCGAATCCCACTCGACATAACGCTGCATGGTCGGCCGGATGATCCGGAACACGATGTGCGAAATCGGCCCGAACTCGTCCGCCGCAATCATCTCCCGCGCCTTCGCCGCCCACGGCGACTGCCGGTTGGGAAACGGCACCGATACCCACGCGCCCCGCGCCTCCGCCAGGTCCGCTAGGCCGCGCACCACCCCCGCGCTGGTCCCCATCGGCTTTTCCATCATGAACGGGATGTCCGCCTCGATCAGGTACCCCGCGATCTCCGGCATCTCCACGTGCCGTCCAAGGGCAATCACGAACTCCGGCTTCGTCGCGTCAATCATTTCGCGGTAATCGGTAAACGCCGTCGTCTCGTAACGGCGCGCCCGGTCCTCCGCAATCGCGGCGTCGCTGTCGGAAACCCCGACAAGCTCGACGTCCAGGTCCAGGTTCTGCAGCACCGTCAGGTAGGCGGCGTCGTAGGTGGAGTGCCAGTGGTTGACTTCGACAACGGCGATTCGGCGCGGCGTGCTCATGGGCGACGACTCCAGGGTCCGGCGGCGCGACGGTAGCACGAGCCGCCACAGTAAGCTCTAAGCGACGAATCCGTCGTACCGGGTGACACCATGAGCGCGGAAGACAAGGGCGGCACAGGCTGGGGGAGTCGCCTCGACGGCCTGATCAAGCGGGTCGGCGACGAAGTCGGCGGCGAACGTGGCGAAAAAGTCCGTGCGCGCCTGACGGAAGCCAAGTCCCGCGTCGAGGCAGGCTTGGAAAGCGACGAGGCCCGCCGGATTCGCGACGAGATGGTCACCCTCGGTGACAAGGCCATGGAGCGGGTCGACGACGCCCTGCGGCACGAGCGCACGCAGGAAGTCGTGAAGCGAGTCGACGCGACCATCACGGAAATCGGCGACCGCCTACGTGGCGAGCACCAGGACTCTCCGACGGCCACCACCGCCCAAAAACCGCCAACCGGGGATCCCGAATCCCGCGATGCGGCAGGAGCGACGGGCCCGGCCGCGGCCGGATCTCCGGAATCGGCGGCCAGCGCCGACCCGGAATCCGGGGCCCACGATGCGTCGTCCGGCACCGGCGGCGGAGCGCCCGCGATTTCTTCAAACGGCGAGGACGAATCACCGACCAGGCGAGCCTGACCTCGGCCGCGCGGGGGACGGCGGGCGGTGAAGCGCTAGCTGCGTCCGTGCACCAGCAGCCGCGCCAGGCTCCGCCACGACAGCGCCGTACCCTCGCCCACCAGCAGCTCAATACCTTCCCGCACGAACTCCGGCCGTCGTCGCGCGGCCCGCACCCCGAAATCGGCAATCCAGGCTCGCTGCGCCAGCCGTTTGGCCCGTGCCGACGCCTGAAAGTGCTCGCTGAATCGTTCCCGAAACCACGCGTCGAACCCCACGAACGGCTGCTCCGTGCCTCCCGACCGCAGCGCGCGTACGGCCCGTCTCGCCGATTCCATCCCTGCCGCCATCCCGTAGGCAATCCCCTCACCCGAGAACGGATTGATCATTGACGCCGCGTCCCCGACCAGCGCCACCCGCCCATGCACCAGCGGCGGCACGAAACTGGCAAACGGCAACATGTAGGTGCGCGACCGCTCCGGCTCGAGCGACGCATGCCCGCTTGACTGCAGGAAGTCTCGGAGCAGGTCAGGCAAGCGCCGCTCCTGTCGTCGGAAACGTTCGGCGTCGATCATCACGCCCACGTTCGCGCCGCGCTCGCCGATCGGAAACACCCATCCGTACGCCGGCAGCAGTTCGCGCTTGAAGTAGAACGCCATGTGCTCGAACCCGCCGGGCCGCTCCACGTACGCCCGAATCGCCACGCCAGTGTGCGTCGAGTCGTTGTACGCGACGCCCAACAGTCGCCGCACGTCCGACCGCGCCCCATCGGCGGCGACAACGGCCCGCGCCTCAATTGAGACAGGCCCATGGAGACCGCCTGCCGTGACCCTGACCGATGCATCGTCGGGCGACGCCAGCCCCTCCACCTGGATCTCGGTCAATACGTCGGCCCCCGCATCCCGGGCACGCCCCAGCAACGCGTCATCGAACTCCGCGCGCGGAACCACGTAACCCCGCGCGGCCTCACCAATCGCCGGTAAGTCGCCCACCACCTCGGCGCCCGACGGCGCGACGATCCTCAGCCGCTCGATTGGCCGGCGCCCCCCCACAATGTCGCTGGCGCCCAGGTCCGCCAGCCGCGCCACCACACCCGGTCCCAGCCCATCGCCGCAGGCCTTGTCCCGCGGAAACCGCTGCCGGTCCAGCACGACCGTGTCGAGTTCCGGCGCTGCCCGTCGTGCGGCGATCGCCGCAGCGGCTCCCGCCGGTCCTCCCCCCACCACCAGCAGGTCGCACGCTCGGGTCATCACGCGTGTCGCTCCGCCGCGGCTGGGCGCCGGGAAGTATAGGGAGGCTCCCGCCCTAAACTGACGCCGTGCCGCCTGCGCTGAGATTTCGTCGTGGCGAGTGAGCCTTCGGTCAGCCGGTCGCCTCTGGTTCTGAGCATCGACGTCGGCAGCTCCTCGGTCCGCGCCACCGCGCACACCGAGGACGGGGGCCCGATTCCCGGCAGCGAGGCCCAGATCGCCTCCAGCTTTGACACCACGCCCGACGGTGGCGTCCAGATCGATGCGGAAGCGCTGTTCGATCGGCTCGTCCAGGCCATCGATGTCGCGCTCCAAAGACTAGGGCCCCGATCCACCGCCATCCAGGGCGTCGGCGCCAGTGTCTTTGCCTCCAGCGTGCTTGGCGTATCGGCCGCCGGCGATCCCCGTACCCCCATGTACACGTACGCCGACACGCGCTGCGCCGATGACGCCGCGGTCCTTCGGCAGGAGTGGGACGTCGCCGCCTCCTGCGACCGCACCGGCACGCCCATCCACGCCAGCTACCTCCCGGCCCGCCTGCGCTGGCTGCGACGCACCCAGCCCCACGTCGTCCGCCGGGTCGCCCACTGGATCACCTTCGGCGAGTACGCTTTTCAGCGTCTCTTCGGCCGACCCTGCGGCCTCGGGCTCAGCCTCGCCGCCTGGTCCGGCATGCTGAACCGCCGCGAACTGGACTGGGACCTCGCCACCCTCGGCGCCCTCAACATCGGCCGTGACTCGTTGGGGGCAGTCGATTCGGACGGGGCGCCGCTGTGCGGCCTCACCAGCCCCTGGCGCCAACGCTGGCCCGCCCTCGCCGACGTTCCCTGGTTCTCGGCCCTTGGCGACGGCCTCTGCAGCAATCTCGGCACCGCCCCCGCCGAAGCCGACGCCATCGTCTTCAACATTGGCACCAGCGCCGCCGTCCGCGCCCTGGTGCCTGGCCCGATTCGCTCCGTGCCGGCCGGGCTCTGGGAATACCGTGTCGACCGCTCGCGCTCACTCCTCGGCGGGGCCGAAAGCAACGGCGGCATTGTCGTGGCTTGGCTGCGCGATCTCCTGCACGGCGTCCGCGGCGACGACCCCGATAGCGTGGTCGCTCATCTGCCACCTGACGGCCACGGCCTCACCGTGCTGCCCTTCCTGGCCGGCGAGCGCAGCCCCGGCTGGGACGACGCCGCCCGCGCCACCATCCACGGTGCGCGCCTGAACACCCAGCCCGCTGACCTGCTACTGGCCGGCATCGAAGCCGTCGCCTACCGCCTGGCGGCCATCTACGACCTGCTGGTTCCTGTCATCGGCGAACCCCACGTTGTCCACGTCTCCGGCGGCGCGCTGCAACGGTCCGACCGCTGGACGCGGATCCTTGCCGATGTCCTTGGCCGTCCCGTCATCCGCTCCGCCGTTGCCGAACCCACCAGCCGCGGTGCCGCGATCTGGGCACTGCAATCCCTTGGTCATCCCTTCCGGGCCAACGAGATCAACGATGGCGACCAGCCCTTCGAACCGAACCTCGACAACCACGCCGTGTACCAGGAAGCCCGCGCCCGCCAACGTCGGCTCTACCAGCGTATGGCTGGAGCAGGTGGCCTTGAGATCCGCTGAGACCCCGCCAGACGTGCAAACGATGCCCCGGTCGCGGAAACTGCCCCCGATCGCGGCCAACCCCTGGAGACTCCCATGAACGTCGCCATCGGCGTGGATCACCGCGGCTTTGCCATCAAGTCCGACCTCATCGCGCTTCTGCGCGCCGCCGGCTGCGAAGTCATCGACTTCGGCGCTCACTCCGATGAGTCCGTGGACTATCCCGACTACGCCGCGGTCGTAGCTGAGGCCGTCGCCTCCGGCCAGGCCGACCGCGGCATCATCGTCTGCGGCAGCGGTGTCGGCGCCTGCGTTGCGGCGAACAAGATCGCGGGTGTCCGCGCCGGGATGTGCCACGACACCTATTCCGCCCGCCAGGGCGTCGAACACGACGACATGAACGTCCTCTGCCTCGGCTCCGGCATCGTCGGACTCTCGCTCATCGAAGAACTCGTCGATGCATTCCTCGGCGCCGAATTCGACGCTGACGAAGAGCGCTATGTCCGCCGCCTCCACAAGGTCCAGGCCCTCGAACGCGGCGAACGACTTAGCCCTTAACCCGAGAATCTCAAGCCTCTCCTACACCTGCGAAAGCGGTTCGATTCTCGGAACGTGATACTCCGCCCAGCAGCGCACTGCCGCTTGCTAAACACCTCGGTCCTTTAGCAAATGCCGCCTGCGGCCCCGTTGGTACGATTGGCGTAGCAGACTTACTCGTGTAAGGCACCCGCCCGCACGATTGACCTCGGCCGATCACCGTTGCTCCGGCCCTGGAGGACTCGATGTCGCAAACCCCGCTGCACGAACTGCATGCGCATGGTCAAAGCGTCTGGCTGGATTTCCTCAGCCGGGACCTGGTCGACTCGGGAGAACTGGCCCGCCTGGTCGCCGAAGAAGGCGTCCGCGGCATGACCTCCAATCCCACGATCTTCCAGGAGGCCATCAAGGGCAGCGACACCTACGACGAGGACATCCGCCGCCTCGGCGCCCAGGGCCTCTCGCCCGAGGAGATGTTCGAGGCCATCGCTGTCGACGACATTTCTGCCGCCTGCGACGTGCTGCGCCCGGTCTACGACGAATCCGGCATGACCGACGGCTTTGTC
This sequence comes from Chloroflexota bacterium, assembly GCA_034423235.1. GTDB lineage: Bacteria > Chloroflexota > UBA11872 > UBA11872 > UBA11872 > UBA11872. The sequence continues at coordinate 19,485 of DAOUIX010000140.1, forward strand.
AGCCTGGAAGTCTCCCCGCGCCTGGCCCACGACACCGAGGGCACGGTCGAGGAAGCCCGCCGCCTGGTCGCTGCGGTCGATCGCCCGAACCTCATGATCAAGGTTCCAGCCACCCCGGCGGGCCTGCCGGCCGTCGAAACCCTGATCAGCGAAGGCGTCAACGTCAACATCACTCTCATCTTTGCCCAGGCCGTCTACCGCGGTGTGGTCGATGCCTATCTCAGCGCCCTCGAGAACCGCGCCGCTGCCGGCGAGCCGGTGGACGATGTCGCCTCCGTGGCCAGCACCTTCGTCAGCCGAATTGACACCGCCGTCGATGCCCAGCTCGAAGCACTCCTGGCGGAGCGCGCCGATGACGCCGACGAAATCCGCTCTCTTCTCGGCAAAGTCGCCATTGCCAACTCCAAGGCCGTCTACGAGATCTTCGAAGAGATTTCCGCCTCCGAGCGCTACCAGGCCCTGGCCGCCGATGGCGCCCAGCCCCAGCGCCCGCTCTGGGCCAGCACCAGCACGAAGAACCCCGAATACCCGCCCAC